>JAPJNB010000212.1 GCA_026461385.1 Akkermansiaceae bacterium | reverse complement strand
GGTGCGGCAGGGGGTTTTTGGGCTGGTGCGTGGGGGACGGGGATCGCCCGTCTTGGTTTCACGAGAATGGCGCTGGGCGCTGGGGTTTCGTCCACGACCGAGGCTTTTTTGGGTTGGATTTTGATTTGGTCGGTTGGAGGTGGGGTTTGGCGCATGCGGACCTCGACGCGGCGGTTGACCGCTTGTTGTTCGGTATTTCCGGTGGTGATGATCGGTTCGTAGCGGCCAAATCCGCGGGTGATGATCTTGGAGGCATCGACGTGGAGCGACTGGGTGAGATAATTTTTCACCGCCTGCGAGCGTTTGATCGAGAGGTCGAGATTGAACTCATCGCCGCCGACAAGGTCAGTGTGGCCCTCGATCCAGCAGTACAGGTTTGGGTTTCTGTCGATCAATAGGCAAAGTTTCATGAGGCCGACCTTGGCGCTTTCTCGGAGTTCCGAGCTGTTGAAGTCGAACAACAGGTCGCTGGGGAGCATGGTTTTTTTGTTGAGAAGGATGTTTGAGGGTAGATCGAGCATCGAGTCCAGTGAGGTCATTCCATCGAGCGTGCCGACGGCGGTTTTACCATTGGCGCCACGTTGGATGAGGTCCTCGGTGAATTTTCCAATGTCCGATTCGTCCACCTGCGACGTGCCTGGATCGACCGTGATCTGGCCGATTTCTGCGGGTTTGATCAAATCCGGCTGGCGTCCGAGATCGGTCATTTCGGTGTCCACCTCAAAGCCGGAAGCGGTGTCGGGAGCGACGGTTTCGGGTGTTCCTTGAACTGCGGGGGTCTGCATTTTTAGTGCGTATTCCGCTTGGGTGACCTCGGGCTTGATGTCAATTTCCTGATCTTTCGGAAGTTTGTTTAGCAGATCGACTTCATCGAGCAGGGAAGCGCTGTTTTTGGGGGGGATGATGATTTCTTCGGGAGGAAGCGAGCGTTCGGCCTCGGGTGGGCGAACCTCGACTCGGCGGACATCGATTTGTCGGGTGCTCAATTCCTGGGCTTCGTCGAATTTGAAAGCGATTTTCATTCGGTCGAGAGCGAGGAAAAAAACCACGTGCAAGAGGATCGATCCGATCAATGCCAGGGTTGCCCACCAGCCGAGGTGATTCGGGCCAGGAAGCCGGTAGGTCTTTCTGAGTCGCGGGGCGTTCAATGAATAGCCGTTGGCCATGCCAGATCCTACGTGGATCGTGCTCGCTGGCAATCCCCCAGTCGTTGGGATTGTAGAAAATTTGGCATCTTGATTGCTAGATTGGAGGTGAAATCTAAGAGTCATGGCTGCTAAGAAAACTACCAAAACCACGCTGGAGACCGCTTTAAAGAAGGTTCCAGCCAAGAAGAGCACCACGAAAAAAGTCAAATCCCCCAAGAGTGAGGTCAGGCCTTCGATCGAGGTGATTGCGCGGGCCGCCTACCTGAATTACCGGCGTCGGATTGAAAAGGGCCTGCCGGGTGATCCGCGTAGTGATTGGTTAGAGGCCGAGCGACAAAATTCTGGGTTGGGTTGAAGGGCGCGCTTTTTTCGTTTCTTCCGGCTTGGACAGTGAGCGAAATCGGGTAAGACTTCTCGGCGTGAACACTTGCTCATCCATTGGTATCGGTTTGGCTGGATTTGGAACGGTTGGTTCTGGGGTTTGGAACACCTTGGAGCGAACGGGTGACCTCATTACCGAACGCACTGGTGGAGCGGTTGCCTTGCACATTGCGAAAATTCTTGTGAGGGATGTGGCCAAAGTTCGTGCGTCCACGGGCACGGTGGATGCCTCCCTGTTTACCACCGACTGGCGTCAACTGATCGAGGATCCTGCGGTCGACATGGTGGTTGAGTTGATTGGTGGCACGACCGATGCGTTTGAGATTGTTGTAGCCGCATTGAAGGCGAAGAAACCGGTGGTGACAGGCAACAAGGCGCTGTTGGCGGAGCGCGGGGTCGAGTTGTTTGCGCTCTCGCGGGAGATGGACACGCCGATCCACTTTGAAGCTGCGGTGGCAGGTGGCATCCCGATCATCCGGACGGTTCAAGATTCATTCATTGGCAACCAGATTCAGTCGTTTTCTGGAATCATCAATGGCACTTCGAACTACATCCTCGGACGGATGACGGATGCGGGGTTGACGTTTGATGCCGCGCTCGCTGAGGCGCAGGTGCTTGGGTATGCGGAGGCCGATCCTACGCTGGATGTGAATGGCTGGGATGCGGCGCACAAGGCGCTTCTTTTGGCCACGCTGGCCTATGGGTTTTCGATTGATCCTGCGGAGATTCACGTTTCGGGGATCGAGCAAGTCCGCCCTGCTGACATTCATTTCGCCAAATCGCTGGGTTACGTGGTCAAGTTGCTGGCGGTGATCCGGCAAAAAGTTGATGGGGCGGTGGAATTGCGAGTCCAGCCCTCGTTCATCGCGCAGACCCACATTCTCGCGTCGGTTCATGGTGTGTTCAATGCGGTGGCGGTGCACGGGGATGCGGCGGGTGAGTCACTTTTTTACGGGCGAGGTGCTGGCCAGGATCCGACTGCGTCGTCAGTGGTCGCGGATTTGGTGGAAGCCGCCCGCGGGCTCCGTCAAGCGGCCGGGCATCGTGGGTTTTTGCCTTACCGTGAAAGTGGCCGCATTGTACCAGTCGAGGCGACGGCGACGGCCTACTATGTGCGATTTGATGTGACTGATCGGCCCGGAGTGGTGGCGGAGATCGCGCGAGTGTTGGCAGACCACCGGATTGGGATTTCGGGGACTCACTCGCCCGTGAATCCCTCGAACCCGGACGCTGAGTTTGTAGACATGGTGTTTCTCCTACACACCTGTCCGTTTGGGAAGCTTCAGACTGCGCTGTCTGAAATTGCGGCGCTTGATTGCATCAACAGCGCGCCGGTTGTCTTCCGGATCGAGAACTTGGTCTGAGGTTCCGATCCTACCAGCGACTGGAGCTGTGCCGCTTAGCGAGTACCGCTGCCAGAGAAGCGGAAGTGGCTGACGACTTTGTAGTCGAACAGCGAGTTCTCCCATTTCACTCCGGCACCCATGTTGTGTACCACCCACATTTCGCCGGCCCGGTTGGCAGGGCTTGGGACGACAATGCCGATGTGTTTTTCTGCATTTCCAAGCTCCCAGACGACGATGTCACCGGGACGATACTGGGTGGCAACTCGGGATGGGGGTATGCAATTGCTCTTGTGCTCAAAAAACCGTTGAAGGTTTGCGACGCGGCGGTGATCGATGTTGGTATCTGGTGTGGTAGCCCCCCAGAGTCCAGGATAACTGCGGAAATCCGCCATCATGTCTTCGTGGACGGAAACTTGGAGGTCGGTGCCGAGTGCCCGATAGCAACGAACGATCACGTCGGCAGCAACCCCTCTATTCGGGGGCACATCGCCGTCTGGATAAGCAATTTTGTAGTACGATGGATCGTAGGAAATCGAGTTCTCTGAATGGATGAGTGCGGCGGCTGCGAGGCGGTCGCCAAAGTTGCTCGATTGCTCGAGAGCAGGAATCAACATGGCGGCGCGCTCGGGGGATGCCGAGACTTGGGCGGCCTTAATGAAGGGGATCAATGGCCTCCCAAACCAAGTGCCAATTCCCAGAGCAATGGCGATGATTACCCAGCCACCGAAAAAATTCCGGCGCTTCGGCCGCTGCGGACGAGGGCCGATGTATTCGATGGTGTGATAAAATCCTGTGCGGGACCGAGACATGGTTTGGATTGCGGGGCTGGTATGACAAACGGTCAGGTGAAATGCCAATCAAATCAAAATTTTTTCTATAGTTTTTTGGAATGGCGCGGCCTAACGGTTCTCTGTGTGAAATCCACAGGTGCGGGATGCAAACTCCTCGCTGGACAATCCTTCGGCTCGGGAATCAGGATGCTGCCGATGACCATTTTTCAGAGCTTACAACCCTTGATCTGGGGGGCGCTTGATGTCCCGCTATTCGGTTTGGGAAAAGACCTGCAAGGTGTCGCCCTCGAGCCGATCCCCGCATTTTCGCTGGTTCTTGACCCGCAGCATTTGTGGTTCATCGCAAGTGACCGGAGGCCTGCGAAGATTCACCCACGAGCTCGGCCAGGGGTGTTTCAAGCCGAACTTTGGCAGTATGACGTCGCGGAGCTTTTTCTCTCAGACCCAGTGAGTGGCCGATATTTTGAGTTCAACCTTGCCCCGAATGGTGCATGGTGGTCGTGCGAATTCACGGCTCCCCGAGTCCGTTTTGAGGCATGGGACATCGCGATGCCGGGGGTTGAAACGTTCGCAGAAATGGCACCGGACGGCGCGTGGCTGGCGGCCATGGCCATCCCGCTCGATCTGCTTGAGGCACGGATCAACTTTGGCTCGCAGACGCGGGCGAATGTCACCTTAGTGGCTGGGTCGCCCGACTCAAGGTACGTCAGCGCAGTGGACCTCGGCCAAGGTGAGCCTGATTTTCATCAGCCGCAGCGGTTTGCGGTGCTTGACCGGTTGGCGCTACCCGAGATGGGTTGATCGAAGGATTTGCGTAAATCCGCATATCTCGGCTTGGAAATTCATTCGTCCGTGCTAGAAGCCTCGCACAATGAAGCGTTTTGAAATTGAGGACATGGTTGACCAAGACGCGTCGGGAGTTGTTTTCCGAGCGGTCGATACCTCAACGGGCCGTGTGGTGGCGCTGCGGCGGTTTTTCCCATTTGGCGTCGATGGTGGAGGATTGGAGGGTGACGAGCAGCTTGCCTACGGAAATGCGGTGGAGATTCTAACAGGTCTTCAATATCCGGGTCTGCGTGCGGTGGTCGGAGGAGGTTGTGACTCGGTGGATGGGATGCCTTTCATCACTACCGAATGGATCGATGGATCCTCGTTGATGCAACGGATTGCCGAGAGGTCGTTGACGTTAGACGAGGTCGGCGGTCTCATTCAGCGTGCCATTGAAATTTCAGAATTTTTATCTGGTGCGCTCGGGCAAGAAGGGATTTGGGTGGATACTGAGCTCAAGGCCATCGTTCTTGGTGTTGATGGGGGTGGTCATGGGTTCACCTTTTGCGCGTCGCCCTTGAAGTGGATGGGAAAAAACACGACTCAGAGGGGGTTTGCTTCGCTGGTAAGCCTCACTGAGGATCTGATGGGTTGGAGGGGAAGGTTGGTCGCTGACCATGAGGGCCGAGGGCTGGCTCGCTGGCTCAGTTGGCTTCGTGGCGTCTCCTCCCAAACGCGCTTGGAGGAAGTCCGAGAGGCTTTGAGCGCCTGCCTCAAAGCGGTGCCACCGATCGCGGTGAGCCGTCCCGTTCGTCCGGCATCGAAGCCGCTCGCCTTGCCGATCAAAAAACGTCGCCGCGTGCCAGCCGCCTTGTTTGGGATTCTTGCCTTGGCTTTGATGGCGGCGGGTGGCTGGGTGCTGATCCAATGGAATTATGCGAGGATCGGGCATGGGGCGAAGGTTCATGTGTTAGACGTGTTAGAGGATGATGTTGAGCTCGATCTGAAACCCGCGAAGAAAAAGTCTGTCGCGAAAAGGGTCGAGCCAGAACCGGTGGTGCATGACGCCCCAGTCGTCAGTACTGAACCAACTGAACCAACTGAACCAACTAAGGCAGTGGTGGTGGGCAAAAATTGCTTCACGCCGAATGATCGTGATCCGTTGATCGCGCAGGATGGGAATTTGGTAAGTCTTGAGGGGGTTTTTTCCGAGATCGCATATTCAAAATCGGGGAAGACGATGTACCTTCAGTTTTCGAAACAAGCTGGCCTTGGCGACGTCCGAGCCGCGGTGGAGAAAGCCAATCTCACGGGGGATCTCACGGAAGAAAAGCTTCGTCCGCTCATCGGCAAGCGCATTCGCTTGCGCGGGATGGTCAAGGTGTACCAGGCGGGAAGTTCGCAACGTCCCGTGATTTTGATTCTCAATCGAAGATCGATCGAAGTGGTGAATTGACCGTTCATTCTGCTAGGGGATGCGCACCATCTCGCGATGATGTTAGCGATGCGTGCCGCCGATTTTTTGGGACGGTTTTGTTGGGAGAGCGGTCGCGGAATTACGGTAGAGGAGAATTCCATGTTGTTTGAGATTCTGCATGAAGGCTTTGGCGTCGAGTGCGACCTCATTGTCTGTGGCCAATGCGCCAAGGAGCCCGGCCCCTTGATTGATGTGCTCAAAGGTTTTACCGATTTTTTTGCAAGTGTTAGAAATCGTTTCCACGGCATCAGGGACTTCGGTGAGAATTGGCTTCAGGCGTGCCAGTGTCTCATTGGCAGATTTAAGAGTGGTGGCAGCGTCCAAAGCCACTCGCTGCGCTGAAGCGACCACGGCGCGGGTTTCTGTGAGAGTGGGTTCCAGTTGGCGGCTGGCGTTCTTCCAATCTTCGGATGCAGTCGCAAGGTTTTCCATGGTGCGATCGACCTGTTTGAGGTTTTCATCCGCGAGAATGGATCGGTTGATCTTGGTAGAAACTTCTTCCAGTTGGTGTGCCATCGACTGGAATTCATCTGCAGCTGTATCGAATTTCACGAGGGTTTTTTCGGCGCTTTTAATGATGTCGAGGACATCTTTGACCACGATGGATGCATTGTTTTGAATGGCGTCGAGCCCGGAAGGACCCGCACCCTCGATGCGGCTACCAGGCTGGATCACCCCATGACTTCGGTCGGTCGGAGGAGTCACGACAATGAGCTTATCGCCAAGCAGCGTGGCTGAGTTGATCTGGAAGGTGGAACCTTCAGGGATGCGGATGGTATCTGCGATGGATAATTCGACTTCGACACGCACGGCATCATTGAGTGCTGGCAATTTCTCGACTTGGCCGATGTGGGCACCTCCCATGCTGACCTCCGAGCCTTTGATCACGCCTGAGGCATCATCAAAGATCACCGTGAGGCCGTAGTGCCCATCCAGTTGATTTCTGAATTTCCCAAATTGGAGGATCAGACTTCCTAACAGGATGAAGCCGACCAAGAGGAAGATCCCCACGAACATTTCAGTGCGCTTTACGGGAATTGGCATCTACCATCAATGCCATCAATTTGGAGAATGCGAAATCGTAAAATCTCAAGGCGGCACTATTTCCACGTTTCGCCCGAGTCACCCGCAACGAATTTACGCAGGTCATGATTGTCTGTATCGGTGAGTGCTTCAGGCGTTCCCAGCCATTCGATCTTGCCATTGGCGAGGAAAGCGATGCGGTCTGCGATGTGGAAAACGCTGCGAATGTCGTGAGTTACCACCACCGAGGTGACCGCAAGCGTTCGCTGGAGTTCTTTGATGAGATGGTCGATGGAGTCAGCGTTGATGGGGTCCAGCCCCGCTTGGGGTTCATCGTAAAGCACGCAGGTCGGCCTTCCCACTACTGCGCGGGCCAGTGCCACCCGCTTGCGCATGCCACCCGACAATTCGGATGGCAGTTTGTCTTCTTGGCCAGAGAGGCGAACCATTTTCAGTGCTTCGGTCACTCGGGATTCGATTTCTGGCTCCTTGGTATCTCCGGTTTCTCTGAGTGGAAAGGCCACGTTTTCGGCGACGGTCAGGGAGTCAAATAGGGCACCACCCTGGAATAAAATGCCCATTTGGCGGCGGACCGGACCCAGTTCGCGCTCGTCGAGATTGGCAATTTCCAGACCATCGATTTGAATGCTGCCCTGAACTGGGCGGAGCAAGCCCGCAAGGTGTTTGAGTAAGACCGATTTTCCACCTCCTGAACCTCCAAGGATCGCGAGAGTTTCGCCCCGAAAGATGTCGAGATCCAACCCGCGCAGCACTTCATTTTCGCCAAAATGGTGGGTGAGCCCGCGGATGCGGATGTAGGGCTGATCCATGAGGGGGAAAAGGGTTCGCCGGTTAGTGACAGATCGCCACACCGCTTGGGAGTCATCCTATTCGAGCCATGGTTGGGCTCATTCCGTAAGAAAGGTCAACTATGCCGACTGCTCCTGATGCCAAGTGACCTCCTTGGCGTCTTTCCAAAGATCTTCCAAGCCGTAATATTCACGGAGCTCCTCATGCATCACGTGAACCATGACGTCGATGTAGTCGAGAACAACCCAACGGGTGTCAGCCTTACCTTCGGTCATGGTGGGCTTGACTCCATGCAGGTCCTCGACCGTGCCTGCGACGTCGCGCAGTACGGCCCGGAGTTGCGGCATAGAAGAACCTGAACAGACCACCATGTAGTCTGTTAGGTTCGAGACACCACGCATGTCCCACACACGGATTTGCTCCGCATTGATTTCATCAGCGGCCTTCGCACACGCCAGAGCCAGTTCTTCACCTTGTATCGCCATAATTCCCCTTGGGGGCAATCAGTGTAGCCGACCTCCACGGATCATGCCAACTCAAACTTGTAAGATTTGGTGGCAGCGTACGGTTCCGGGGCAAGTGAAGAGACTGGCGATGGGTATTAGGCTGGGACCGTAAGGATTTTCTCGGCTTTCTTGATGGTGCTCGGTGAGAGTTTTCCTTCGACGCGTTTGGAGTTGTCGACTAGGGCTTTGATTTCCTCGAGCGCGTTTTCAGCAGCGACCAGTGATTCCTTTTCTCCGCCGAACTTCTTGTCAGGGAAGTAGCGAATGAATGAGGTGCCAGCTCTGCAGATGGAAAGCCTCCATCCTTGGAAGGCTGCGGTATCGTAGGTAAACCGAGTGAGGTTCTTTTTCGATTTCATTTAGTTTGGGGGTGGGGTAACGCCGTCACTCTTTCATCAGTTTGATAGAATTTCCAATGAAATTTTTCAAAACATGCAATTTTTGTTTCGGCTGAGTGGTGCTGGATTCACGGCACCGAGGATGTCACTTAAAAAAACGATGACTAATGTTCTGGCATTGGACGCGGGAAAAGTTCATGATGCAAGACCCCGAATTGGCGAGGCGCAAATGTAAATTTTCTATGACGAATGACTCCATGGACATTTTGATCGTTGATCACGCTGGGGCGCTGCGGCATGGTGCATTAGCGGTCTTGGAGGGGGTAGGACATTATGTAGAAGTGGTGGATGATGGGGCGCTTGCGCTGAGACGAGTGCGCGAGGAGGACTTCGATCTAGTTTTGTTAGATTTTGAAATCAGTGGGAACGATGGATTGAAGATCTTGCGAAAGATTCGTGAACTGAAGCCGCAGCAGTTGGTGGTGATGGTGGTCCCACCGGATTCGGCGGGTGAAATGGAGAAGGCTCGTCAGTTAGGAGTGCTTGAATGCATGGAGCAGTCCTTTGATACTGCGGAAATCATGCGTGTCTTGAGCGCAGCGCATAAAGCCATGCGGCGGAAGATCGATTTTACGGCCTCAAACGGGGTGGGTTCGAATCCGCGGATGGAAGGGTCGGCTTCATCTCCGCCTCACCGATTTTCCTCTGCGGATGCGAAGACTCGCCGGGAATTTGAGATTTTGTTTCGTGCTGCATCGACTTCCGCATCGATTCTCATTTTGGGCGAAAGTGGCACGGGAAAGAGCGTGATTGCTCGTGAGGTGCATCAGCGTAGTCACCTGAGCGACAAGCCATTCGTGACGGTGAGTTGTCCAAGTCTTTCGCGAGATCTGTTAGAGAGTGCGTTGTTTGGGCACATGAAGGGTTCGTTCACGGGGGCGATTCGGGACACGTGGGGGAAAATTCACGCGGCCGATGGCGGCACGCTTTTTCTCGATGAAATCGGTGAGTTGCCGATGGAAATTCAGCCGAAGTTGCTCCGCTTGCTCCAAGAGCGTGAATATGAGCGGTTAGGCGAAAATAAAGTGCGAGAGGCAAATGTGCGTGTCATTGCGGCGACCAATCGCGACTTGGCCGCACGCGTCCGCACGGGAGATTTTCGCGAGGATCTTTACTACCGCCTCAATGTCATTTGCGTCACCGTGCCATCGTTGCGCCAGCGTCCTGCGGATCTTGAGCAATTCGCCAGCGATTACCTCGAGTTTTTCGCGCTTCAGTTAGGTCGAGAAATCGACGGGTTCAGTGTGAGTGGTCGTGGTGCGTTGTTGGATCACCCATGGCCTGGCAATCTGCGTGAGTTGCGCAATGCGATCGAGCGAGCGACGATCCTGACGCGTGGATCAAAAGTTGCGGCTGAGGACTTGCCGCGACCGACGACGATGGTGCATCACGGGCAGGGTCAGGGGCATGAATCTCAGCACTTCGGCATCGGTGGGGAACATCGGTTGGATGAAATCGAGCAGGCACATTTGACCAAGGTGCTTGACTGGGCACCCTCGTTGCATGAGGCAGCCTCGGTGCTTGGGATTGACAAGGCGACGCTCTATCGGAAGCGCAAGCGGTTTGGGATCGATTGAGGGTTAGGGTTTGCAAGGCGTTTGGTGACTTTAAAATGTCATTGTAGGTACATTTGCTGTTGCTCTTTTGGGTTTTTTTATTACTTTTCCGCCACTTGCACGTGAAAGTAAGTGCAAATGAAATTTTCTAATGTCTGACCATTTTCAACGACCGAATGGCAAGCGAGTCCTCCTCATGGGCACTTGTTTGTGCGATGCCTTTTATGACGATGTTGCCCGCGCGACGGTTGAGGTGCTTGAGCACTTGGGGGTGAGTGTTGAGTTTCCCGACAATCAAACTTGCTGTGGTCAGCCGGCGTTTAATTCGGGGGATTGGGTTGCCTCGCGGAAGGTGGCTCGTCACTGCGCCTCAGTTTTCTCGGGAGATTTACCGGTCATCGTTCCATCGGGATCATGTGCGGCCATGAATTTTCATGGGAATCTTCTCCAGTTTGAGGAACAGCCCGATGCTGGCATCGATTCGCTTGCGCGCCGGACTTGGGAGGTGATGGACTTCATTTTCAATGGTCTTGGCATGAAGAAATGGCCGGGCAAATTTCAGGAACCCACGCGCATTGTGTTTCATCGGTCGTGCCACAGTCGTGGTACAGGGAGTGGTGATGCGACGCTGGAGTTGTTGGGCTCAATCGAAAATGCGGTGGTGGTGCCCTTTGGGCAAGACGAGCAATGCTGTGGATTCGGGGGGACTTTTTCCGTCACGTTTCCCCACATTTCCGGCCGCATGGGGTCATTGAAACTTGATCACCTCCTTGAGGCGGAGCCCGACATTCTCGTCAGTGGCGACATGTCGTGTCTGATGCATCTTAACGGTTTGGCTCGCACTCAGGGGCGGGCGATCGAACATCTCCACGCAATCCAAGTTCTTAGAAATTCACTTTTATGATCGGCATCCAACCTATCGATCAATACGCCCGCGATATTTCCGACGAGAAACAAGCTTCTGTCATCGATGGTTCGTCGAAGGGCACCGAGAAGCGCTATCATTCGCTGCACCAAGATTATCCGGATCCGGACGCGATCCGCAAGTTGGCGGCATCCATCAAGGATCACACGCTACACCATCTGGGTGAATACCTTGCGAAGGCGGAGGAATCTCTCACCGCACGCGGAGTGAATGTCCATTATGCATCGACGGATGAGGATGCGCGCCAAACGATTCTTGCGATTCTTCGTCAGCACGGAGTCACACAGCTCACGAAGTCCAAGTCCATGGCCGCGGAGGAGATTCACCTCAATCCGTTTCTCATTGAAAATGGCGTCGAGTGCCTTGAGTCGGATCTTGGGGAGTTCATCATTCAGTTAGATGGCGACGAGCCCTCGCACATCGTCAAGCCGATCATTCACAAGAACCGCCGCGACATCGCCAAGACCTTTGTCCGCGAGGGGGTGGCGGCAGATTACAATGACGATCCAGAAACCATCACGCGGCGGGCGAGGGTGTTTCTCCGTGAAAAATACATGCAGGCCCAGGCCGGCATTACGGGTGCCAACTTTGTCTGTGCGGATACCGGTCGGCTCGCGCTCATCACCAACGAGGGAAACTCGCGGTTCGGCATGGCTCCCGTGCAGGTTCACATCGCGTTGGTGGGTATTGAGAAAGTCATTCCACAGGAAAAGGACCTCGCCGTGTTTCTCAATCTGTTAGGGAGATCTGCAACCGGCCAGCAATTGACGGTTTACACCGAGTTCATCAATGGCCCTCGTTCTGCCAATCAACCGGATGGGCCAGAGCACATGCACGTGGTGTTCATGGACAATGGCCGCACCGATGTCCTCGCATCGAATTGCCGCGAGATCCTCCGCTGCATCCGCTGCGGTGCTTGTCAGAACGTTTGTCCGGTCTATCGGCAAGCATCTGGGCATGCCTACCGTTCGACTTATGGCGGTCCGGTGGGCGCGGTGCTTTCACCGATTCTTTTCGGCAGTCGTTTCCCCGAGTTGGCAGATCTCCCGAAAGCCTCGTCGCTTTGCGGGGCTTGTAACGAAGTGTGCCCGGTAGACATCCCGATCCCCGATTTGCTTTTGCGGTTGAGGGACAAGGCGAAGAAAGAATCGGTGCCGTCTGCCGGTGCGATTCCCATGTCACCTTTTGCCACGCTCGCGACCTCGCCTTCGTTGTGGCGCACGGCGATGACGATGTCCAAGGCCATGAATCATCTGCCGATTCAAGTTGCCCCGATCAAGCCGTTGCAAGATTGGTTAGGTCAACGCACCTTGCCGGATTCCAAGGGTGGTGATTTCCGTAAATGGATGAAAACTCATCAAGCCGATGCCGCTCGTGCCGGGAAGGCTCCGTGAGCTTTCAATATCTAACCGATTTTTCTAACTGATTATTCTGCTCGCCCATGTCTCGCGCCGCCATTTTCGCCAAGATCGAATCCGCCACTGCCATGGTGAAAGCAAAGGCAGCATATCCCGAGTATGATCTGAGCATCGTTCACTCGCAGCCTAGGCTTCAGGGCGCGGATCTCTGGGAAATTTTCACCCGCAATTTTTCCGCTGTGAATGGGCGGGCGATGACATCGGTTGCTGAGTTGTTAGATTTTCTCAAGCAATCGAGCCAGCTTCATGGATATTGTGATCCATTGCTCTACGATGACATTGGCGCGCAGTTGGCAGCAGCAGGACTTGTGGTGGAAACGGAATACCATCGCGACCGTTACGACGATTACCAGTTTGGCATCACCCGTGCATCGGGCGCCATCGCCGAATCGGGGACGGTCATCATCGACGACGATCGCACGTCGCACCGGCTTGCCGCCTTGTCGCCATGGGTGCACATAGCAGTCCTCTCGCGTGGGGAAATCCACCGTTCGATTCCTGACGCGATTGCAGCATTTGGCGAAAGCCCAAACATCATTTGGTGCACTGGGCCATCCAAGACGGCGGACGTCGAGGGCATCCTGATCGAGGGGGTTCACGGGCCGGGCGAGCAAATCGCATTGGTCATTTGAGGCGAAACAGGCTCGCGACCATGCCGATGAGGAGGATGACGCCGAGTAGCCACCAGTACCATTTCACGCCAAGTTTGCGGTGTGGGGCTGAGCCAAATTCTTGAGCGACGAATGCGTCGTAGTCGAATGATTCGTCGGGCAGGTCGAGTCCATCGGCTGAGTGGTCGAGCTGAATTGGCTTTTTCTGCGGTTTTCGTGGTAATTTTGCGCAGCCCGAGCATGGAGCGCCCACGCGGACATCGGTGTCACAAAATGGGCATTGATACTTCAAATCATCGGGCATGACGGGGCGGACTCAATGAGCGCGAGGTTTTCATTTGTTGCAAGTCGGAAGAATCGCTTGGCAATTTGGCGGATGGAGTGGAAGTTAGGTTTCGCATGGGATTGAGTCTTTTAGAATTGCGCGATGCCTTACCGGAGGGTGGATTGTTTGGTGGCGGTGCTTGGCGGTGGTCGCCGGAGCCGCTGAGACTCAGCCAAGCGGAGGTTCGCCAGATGATGGCGCTTGGGCATCCCTTGGCAAGGTTCCAACAAGCATGCGACGGGCTCTATCGGCGCAGTGCTGCGGGGAAATTACCGAGCTGGTTGGCCGAGTTGCTGGATCAAGGGAAGCCCGAGTGGTTGACCGACTCGCAGCGGCAGGCGTCTACGGCAGGTCAATTTCCGCGAGTCATCCGGCCTGACTTGATTTTGACCGATTCAGGATTCGCGATGACCGAGCTCGACAGCGTGCCCGGCGGGATCGGGGTAACCGCGTGGCTGTCCCAGGTTTACGCCAAGGCGGGGTTCGACGTGCTGGGTGGTGGGCATGGGATGCTCGATGGATTTCGCTCGTTGATGCCCGATGGTGGGTCGGTGTTGATTTCTGAGGAATCGGCGGACTATCGGCCCGAGATGGAATGGTTGGCAGGCGAATTGGGAGCGGCTTGGCAGGTGGTCGCGGCGGAAAGTTACGAGCCTGACGGTCAGGCGATGTATCGGTTTTTTGAATTGTTTGACTGGGAGTCGATTCCCGCTGCGAGGCGGCTGGGTGAAATCGCTGCTGCTGGGGGGGCGACGGTGACACCGCCATTCAAGCCGCACTTGGAAGACAAGTTGTGGTTGGCGCTTTTTTGGTCGCCGGCCTTGCGAAAGATCTGGGGACAAGCGCTCCGCGGAAATCACCTCCAACGACTCCGTGAGTTGATTCCTTTTGGGTGGGTGCTGGATCCCGCCGCCCTGCCACCGCATGCGGCCCTGCCGAGGCTTGAGGCTCATTCGTGGGACGAAGTCGCGGGCTTCAGCCAAAAAGACCGTCAGCTCGTCCTGAAAATCAGTGGCTTCCACGAGACGGCATGGGGCTCGCGTGGGGTTTTCATCGGCCACGATCTTTCGGGCCAAGAATGGTCCGATCGTTTGCAAGCTGCGCTCGGGCAATCTGCGGAGCATCCGTGGATTCTGCAAGAATTCCGCGAGGGGCGCCGGATCGAGCATCCCGTATTCCGTGACGATGGCTCCGTTGAGATGATGCAGGGCCGAGTCAGGCTCTGCCCGTACTTTTTCACCAATAACGCCCAAGAAACGAACTTTGGGGGCTGCTTGGCGACCATCGTGCCAGCCGACAAGAAAAAGATTCACGGCATGAGTGACGGGGTCTTGGTGCCCTGCGTGATCGCCTGATTTGCATAAAAAAACCCAGTGTTTCCACTGGGCCTGAAATTTTCAGAGTGATCTTTCGGGAATATTAGATGATGCCAGCCTTTTTCAAGGTCACGAAAGCACCATTCTTGTTCACCGTTTTCAAGGCACGGCAGCTGAGCTTGATGCGGATAAATTTGCCGAGTTCCGGCACCCAGATGCGCTTGTTTTGAAGGTTCGGGGAAATCGTGCGCTTGACCACCTTGGTGACGTGGCGACCGATACCGCCTTTTTTCTTGGCCAAACCGGAACGGTGAATTTTGCCGCCGGAGCGGACGCGGGTTCCTCGAATACTGCAGATGCGTGCCATAAAAAAGTGTTTCTGTTGGAGTTGCGGGACGCGGAGAATGGCGATCCGAGCGGACACGTCAAGACGAATCCACACAAATTCCGCCTAAAATTTCTTCAGCCGGTTTTTTCGGAGCAAGTCCAGCCAGCGCTCGATGTCTCGGAAGACGACCTCTTTCTGGTCGTCGTACATCAACAAGTGGTAGGCTTTGGAGTAATTGTGGTAGGTTTTTGAAGTCCAGCGGGGGATGCGGGCGACGAAACCACGGAGATCGGAGTCGTTGTTGAAGTAGTCCTTCCCTCCATGGAGCACGAGCACGGGCTGGTGGAAATCCGCCGCGCAGTCGTTCATGCTTTGGATGTGGCCGCTGAGGGCGCCGATCATTCGGAGGGTGTAGTCGTCGACTTGGTAAGAGTTTTTCGCGCTTTGCTCCTTGTGGTGGGTGGTCTTGGTCATTTGCACGTCCTGTCCACCGGCCAAGGTGTTGAGTGAAATCCGGGCAAGAGGCAGGGTGGTCGCGGCGATTTGGATCAACCCTGGCGTCCATGCGGGGATGTCGTCGCGGAACCTCACAATGGGGGACGAAAGGATCAATCCGTCATAGGCCGGCTCCCCAGAAGGCGCCTTGACCGCTGCATGGGCGGCGATGAGCGCACCCATGCTCTCGCCGAACCAAACGATTTTCGCTTCGGGATGCCTCTCTTGAACGAGTTGGGTGAATGCGAACAAGTCTCGGTACCAGTCGATCGGGTCGCCGATGTCGCCGCGCCGCTTGTGAATGGGGTCGCTGCCTTGGCCGCGGACCTCATAGGCGTACAGGCCAGTCTGAGGTTGGTGCTGGAGGAGGTGGTTGCCAAAATTGTTGTAATCAATCGAGGCCCCGCAGAATCCATGGATCCCAATCAGGACCACATCTTGCTGGGTTTCTTGGGAAATCCACTTCCGGTAGCCGAAATCGTCCGCCTTTGGCTCGACGGATTTTTGAAAGCTGACGAGTGTCTCGTGGGGGGCGCAGGCAGTGACACACAGTGCTGCCAAAACAGGGAGCAGCTTCAGGGAGGTCGGAGGGATTGCAAAAACAGCCACACCGGAGTTTCGCAGAAATTCGAAAAACTGCAATGTCGGATGAAACTTCATTAAATCCGCAGATTGAATGAATTCGAGATTTCAATTTGTCGGAATCGGCATACCCTTTTTGCTCAGCAAATTTATTTCGTGATGACAAAATACCTCACTCCTCTTCTGTTACTTTTTTTCTTCACGGCGCCGGTGTTCGCGGGGCCTCGGCTGGTCTTGTCCACGCCTGATCTGGCTCCAGAATCCCAAATCGATTTTGTTTTTGATTTGCCGATGGTCCCGACCTCGGAACTGGGGAAGGTCCAAGAAAATTCGTTCGTGGTGATCCAGCCTGAACTTCATGGAACACTGACATGGAAGGCTCAAAACATCGCGCAACTGACGCTCACGCAAGCTCCACGGATCGCGACCCGCTACACATTCTCGATCCCCGCGGGTCGTAACCACCTTGATCAAAGCCCAGTCCCAGTTGGAAAATTTGCCACCGCATCGAGCGAGGCATTTCGGGTGATGACGGCAAGGACTGGCAATCGATGGGTGTTAGATTATTCCCCCGCAACCAGCCCATGGACGCTGGCATTCAATGACGCCGTGGATCTAACCATCGTCGCTCCATTCATTGAATTTGTCTCGGGTTCGGGTCAGCGCGTCGCCGCCAAAGTCGAATTTCCTGCGGTTCAAGAGGGTGGATCTAGTGGGTGGGTTAGGCAGTTTGGGGCTTGGGCTTCACGATTTCCTAATAGCCAAAGCCCGCTGGTCTTGCCTGATCAAACGATGCCGAATGTGATTGAGGCTAGTCCGGTCTCACCCTTGCCCGTGGGAGATGGTTGGACGCTTTGCGTGTACAAAGGTTTGCCGAATCGCTCCGCGAGTGCCGTTATAACTGAAGTGCTGACCTACAGCATCGGCGACGTCAAGCCCTTCAAGGTCACTGAGATTCATTCGCGAGTTCAAATGGATCAACCGCGTGAAGTGCTCATTAAATTCAGTCAGAGCTTGCCGAAAACCTTGCCGGACGATTTCGTTAGAACCTGCATTGAGATCAGTCCAAATGCGGAAAATTTGCACGCGGAGGTGGATGGGGATTCCATTGTTCTATCGGGAAATTTCATCCAGTCTAACTATTATCGAGTCGGGGTCAAGCCACCCCTCGTCTCGCGTGCAGGGATTCGACTTGAGGGAGAATTCGCGAAAAAAATCAAGTTTGAGCACTTCATGCCGCAGGTTGCATTTCCATCGGAAGACAATGGGCAGTTGTCGAGCGGCAGCCGTCAGTATCGGATGCTCACTTTGAATCTAGCAAGTGCCCACGTCCGCGTGAAAAAACTCACAGGGTTGGATTTGATCCGCGCGTTTCAAGGGTACCGGAATTTCACGGGCAAGGGGCCTGACCGCGAATCCATCGAACCCACGGCTCCGATTCCGTTTGGGTTGGTTCTTGGGCAGCTCGTCATGGAGCGTGAGATTCCTCTGAGCAATCCGCTCGACACCAGCAAGATGGTGACGTTCGACTGGGATGAAGACCTTCCCAAGGGCATGCGCTGCGGGGAGTTTTTCGTCGAGGCGGCGGGTAAGGGGGCTGGCGGTTGTGGTGGCCCTCTTCGTCCGACCGCTCAGGCGCTCGTGCAGCTCACGGACATCGGCCTTGCATGGAAACTCACCGAAAAGGAAGCGATGGTCTATGCGTTCTCCTGCAATACGGGCGCTCCGCTGCCCAAGGTGAAATTGCAACTCTACGGTGAGGAAGCCACTGCTCTGCAAGCCGCGGTGACCGACGCCTCCGGGCTGGCCACATTACCGCGTTCGGCATTGGCGCGACATCTTCACGCAACACTCGGCGATGACAGTTACATCACGGCGTTTGACTCGACGCTCGAAACGGTGGGGTTATGGCATTTTCCGATTCGTTATTCATGGAACAAGGCACCGACACGCTCGCGCCAAGCGTTTCTATTCACGGATCGCTCGGTCTATCGGCCTGGGGAAACGATGCACCTCAAAGGCATGGTTCGGATGCAAAATGGCAATGCCATCGAGGCGGCTGAATCGGGTTCGGCACGGGTCGTGATCATGGATCCGACCGAAAAGGAAATTCACACATCGCCCGTCACGCTATCGGCGTCGGGCTCATTTGATCTAACGTACACGCTTCCGCAGGGGCAAACCGGCAGCCACATGATCCGCTTCGAGTATCCCGAGGAGATCGCTCGAGCGGAGGCGTCCGCTGATTGGTCCGTGCGTGAGCCGCTGATGGACAGCGCTCACTTTGAGATTCCGCTGCGGGTCGAAGAGTTCCGTCGCAATGCGTTTGAGATCGCACAGGTACTCGCGGAGCCACCGATTGGATCTGTTAGAATATCAAGTGAGCTCACCGCATCCTATTACCAAGGGCAACCCGTGGCAGCAGGGAAGGTATCTTATTTTAGTCGGATCACTGCAAAAAACCCGTATCCCGAGCGATTCCGTGATTTTCTTTTCGGCAACCATCGGACGGATGATTGGGGGTACTGGTATCATTATTTTGGTTACAATTCGGACGCTGGAGAGGCGGCGCATCCCGACCAATTCAAAGGTGAGCTTCCACTGGGGGCGGATGGTAAAGCCAAGAT
>JAPJNB010000211.1 GCA_026461385.1 Akkermansiaceae bacterium | reverse complement strand
GACCTCTGGATGCGGCTCGGGTATCGACGAGCTATGACAACGACATTGTTTACCAATGGCCGCTCGCAGGCGGTGAGAATCCCCAAAGAACTGAGGTTTGAAGGCCGGGAAGTGTTACTTACAATTTGTCCGGGAATATGAGTTAGGAATGCCCCCGCTCCATGCCCATTTTGTCTGAGACTATGAATGTTGTTGGGCTTCTTATTCTTCGTCGGCGTCTTCGTCTTCGTCGGCGACACTGTCAACTGAGACGCCTTGATCGTCTATGTTAAACTCGACCTTGCTCCAACGTATAATCTCATCAAGGACTTCGGCTGTTCGCCCCTTGGTCACCAGCGCATCGAAAATCTCGAGAAGCCTAGGAATCGTTATTATTTCATCAATAGCGTTCATGTATTTATTCACGACATCTCGAACGCCATACTGCTCCAATGCACCTAGTTCAAGACGCGCTCTGATCTCAGAAACATCCATCAAAGTTTTAATCACAAAAGAAATCGGAAACTTCTCGATCTTATCGATGTCTAAAAAGTATTTCTTAACGTCCAGCGTTTCTGTGACTTGAAAAAACCGACCTAATGGTGTCATCACAAAGTCAATTCCGCCATCGTTTGCGTTTGTCCTGCCTGTCTTGTATAAGCAAAGGGGCTCTTCCCTGATCGCATCACGCTGCCAGCCAATGAAAATGATCTCATCAACATAATGAGCTTTCAAAATGCTATAGCTCGCTATCTCAAACAGTCGCGCGTCTCGTTCAGGGGCGATTAGCGAGCGAACGAAATCAGATGCAGTCCCGTCACCCTCTTCGCTTGCCTTCTTAAGCTTCTCACAGTCATCAATAAACTGTGAAAAGGATTCGCGCTTGGTAGTCACATACAAATTAATTGTATTAAGAATGCAGTCAGCCAAATTGTATGAAATATTACCAATTGCTACTACCAGCAAAGCCTCGTTAATCCAATATTTTCGAGTTGCTACGTTCCGTAGAATAGGTCGCCGCTCGTCCTCTGGAAAGTATTTGTGAAATTCATCGTTGGCGCGACTATTGAGAGCGTGATTCTGAAGCTTGGATCCAAAGGGAAGCTCTCGCATCCGTGCAAGCAAGGGACTGAAGTCAGCTCCTTCATAATCTGAATAGGCACCACTTGTGGGAAAGCTCTTTGCAATGTAATCCTCGATCAAGACATAAAGAGCATAGAGATTGGCAAAGCTACTACGAGACTTTGATCCGCGGTTTGCTGACCGGGTCTTCTTGTTGATATACTGAAAGAGTGGGCTTAGCTCGAAAATCGTCTTGCCCATTGTGGGGAATTCACTTTCGATTTGTTCTATAATATTGGGCGTGAAAGAGTGATTCATGGTTCAAATAGTGTCATGGTCTCCAAGGTTTCTGAATGACCTGCCTCATATGATTTGAGTGGACGATGAAGATGCTCGCCCTTGTATTCTGTCGCAATTGAAAGTCGGCGCAAGCCGACTTTCAGATACTCTTCGTTCAATTCAATGCTTACGCTTTTCCTGCCAAGGTTAGCGGCGGCATTGCCTGTTGAGAAAGTCCCAGCGAACGGATCAAGAACTGTATCACCTTCATTAGAGCTAGCTGCAATTATTCGCTCTAGTAAGTCTAGTGGCTTTTGTGATGGGTGATTTTCGTATTCAGGCATCCGATAACGAACTCGGGGGTAATACCAAGCATTCCCTGGAACTTTTTTTGTATTATATTGGGTCGGCGTGGACTTTCGGTAGTCGATCAACTTCCGTTTGGCTCCGGTCTTCGCCTCAACTAAAATATCGTCTGAGTTAAAGATGTAGTTCTTAGGGTCTTTTACGCAGTGAAAAATTGGCTCCCAAAGGGAGCCAAAATAATTCTTTGCCTGAACACCTGAGCTGTCGTAGTGCCAGACGATCCGCGAGAGGATCGTCAAGCGATCTCGCAACAGAAGGTCTAGTGGTGCGAAACACTGAGTGGAACACATCAAGTAGAGACTGCCGTTTGGCGCAAGCTTTGAAAGGCAGCTATCCAGCCATTCTTCAACCCATGAACAATATGCTTGATTACTTGGCCATTTATCGTGGAACCCGTTGAAGTTTTTGCCGATGTTGTAGGGCGGATCAGCAAAAATTAAGTTCACTGATTGGTCTGGGATTCTGTCGGACTTGAGAACCTCTAGCGCGTCTCCGTGAATAATTCGGTGGTCGCTGTTTTTGAATTCTTCCATTGTTTTAGTCTGTTTTTTCTCGCCCAACGTTAGAGCGATGGCGCGGCGGCTTGTTGCCCGACTTTATCAGACGGCTTCCTCGCCGTCGCCATCCGTGCCTTGTTAGGTTCTTGATTTTTGCTTGAGCCTTGCTGCCTTGCTGCGTGTTCGGCCTTCGCCCATGCGAATATCTTGCGATGATCATACCCGTGTTCAGCGGCAAGTGCTGCGCGGGCATCTCTGACTTCCTGGATGATGTGATTAGTCATGATTAAGTTCAATAAGGGTTCGAGGCGTGCAAATGATGGGGACATGAAGGCCGTAGTAGGAACAGAAATCCAAAAGCTCCTTCTGAAGAACCGCGTTGGCCAAATGGGTGCAATTCCACGTAAGAAGATAGTCCATTCGATGCAGGATCGCCAACCCCAAATGGGACGCGTCAGTGACGGCCTTTGGGGGCAAATGGAACAGCCGGATCAAATCTTCTTCCAAATCTGGAAGTGTATCTACGAG
This sequence comes from Akkermansiaceae bacterium, assembly GCA_026461385.1. Lineage (GTDB taxonomy): Bacteria > Verrucomicrobiota > Verrucomicrobiia > Verrucomicrobiales > Akkermansiaceae > Luteolibacter. The sequence goes on along the minus strand of JAPJNB010000211.1, from coordinate 593 downwards.
TTCCAGCTCAGGGATACCCTTCAACTTTGAAAGCCGTTTAGCTGCCAAATCAGGATTACCTCTACAGCACTCGTCGATAGTGTAGAACGAGGTGAAAACCCGGAAATGAAATCGCTGCTCCTCCGACCAATCCCGTGTCGCTTCCTGATCAGCAGCCAATGAAGCCTGCTTGCTCTTGCGAGAAGTAAGGTAGCTCGGGATCGTGGTCTCGATGTAAACGGATTGCATCGCGGGAAAGCATCACACCAATCTGCGCCTCTGTAAAGAAGAGCAATTTCTTCCCCTAACAGTTTTGTTGAACGAACACGTTTGATTAACCCTTGTTATACGAACCGGTTGTTGAACAAGGGGCAAGTACAACCCGGAAGTGCGTTTCTCTGCGCTGGCCGCTCATGAGTGGCTTTTAGACCACCATGAACAACCTGCCAAGGTAAAGATTCAGTGTCCATTTTGTCTGGGACTATGAATGATAAATGAGCTTGGACTTGCTCGGTGACCTCTGGATGCGGCTCGGGTATCGACGAGCTATGACAACGACATTGTTTACCAATGGCCGCTCGCAGGCGGTGAGAATCCCCAAAGAACTGAGGTTT
>JAPJNB010000210.1 GCA_026461385.1 Akkermansiaceae bacterium | reverse complement strand
TGAAAACCTTCTCGCCGGGTCTCAGTTGATTGAGAGTGATGCCGATCTGGACTGGCTGCGATTCGTCAATCATCACGCGGTCAAAAATCCCATCGTCACCGGTGAGACTGATGGTCTGCCGTTTGCTTTTCAGATTGGACCATTGTCCCTGCTAGAGGAATGGGGGTGCTACTCGATGAAGCCCTGCCGATTGAGCCAGCCTTCTCAGCCGAGGTCTCGGATTTGGCTGGCACCAAGGTCGTGCTCGGCGGTAAATTTTGTTTCACTAAAAATGTCGGTTCGTCGGTGGCTGATGATATGGGGCGAACCTGGGTAATCAGCCCGACACAAATCTCAAGAACGAGAAACACCAAAAACAGCCGATACCTCACATACCAAGCTGAAACTTCATGACTGCTAGAAAATGGATCTTTCATAAACGTTGTGAAACAGGTGTTAAAATTTGGATTTGATCCTCAAATGATTTTTCGGTGGTGGTCGCATTCAATGCGGCTTCTTGGCACGAGGGACACGATCTAAAGCAAATCTGGAAGTTGATGTCCGCATCGAGGGTCGCCGTCATCGAGAAGACGCCGAATAGCAGATAGATTCGACGCACTTGGACGAATTCTAATCGATGGAGGTAGTTTGCGGGAGGATGCATGAGGGGTGGACCGAACCAGCTTGGAGGCTCAGACGAGGGGAGGTGGAGGCCGTCGGAAAATTGACTTGGTGGTAGATAGTGCTACCGTGAAATTTTGTCAATGCACAATTAGGCAATCGTAGATATTTTATAAATTCACCCATCTGGTGGGGAGGCTGCCGTTGCGAAGGGCTGGCTTCGGGCCGCACCAAGATGACTCAGTTCATCTCTTCTCTCGGATACTACCCGAATCCCCCCTTGAGTTGGAACTTCCTCATAGGCTCGATGGGCTCTGCAATTTGAAGGAGAATTGTAAGCTGGATCATTTGGCATTCGTGAAAGCGGTGACCTGCGGATTTGAAAATTATTTAGGGACCGCGAGACCGAGGCGAGAGGCGAGTGAGTCGGCCGCATTTTGCGCCGCGTAATTGAGGTCTGGAGAGGAGGAGGCGATTTGGCGGAGTTTCGGGAAATCTGCTTCATCTCCGGCCTGTCCAAGGGCGGTGATGGCGGGAAGGCGGAGTGAGGAGCCGCCGTTTCCTTGATAGGCGATGTAGCGGATGGCAGGGCGGAATACCTCGGGAGCGAGAATGCCCGCTGCGGCCACGGCGCACACGCGGATGGAGTTGCTGAGGGTGGAGCCGTCCTGAAGCGCGCGACCAAGCCAAGGCTTGAGGGTGGAGATGGCCTGGCGGCAATCGACCCCGCTGTCGGAGCGTTTAAGATCGACAAGCGTCATCAGAGTGGTGCTGGGGATGGTGGAATGCTCGAGGGATGGATCGATGGCGGCGGCGGCAAGTGACTCGAGGACTTGGCCGGCAATTTCTGGTGAGGCGGTGGGAAGGCTCGACGTTGTCGCTTGGGCGGCACGAGGATTGAGCCAAGTGGCTAGGAATTGCACGGAGTGGTCACGGATGACTTCCGGCTGGTGCGGCGAGTTGAGGATTCCGATGAAATTGTTAGAAAACCGCTGAGGATCGGTCTCATGGGCGAGAATCTGTGTCATGATGTCATTGGCAATGACGTACCATTGCTCGGGGAGTTCGCCCCTGGGTGGGGCTTTTTCCAAGAGCTGATAGAGAAAGCGGATCTCCGACTCGCTGCACTCGGTCGCGAGGGTATTGCGAAGTTGGGTGATGCGGACCTCGTAGGGAAGACCGATGTTTGTAAGAAAAGCCAAGCGGTTGGGCTGGGGTGTCGCGAGTGGGGCCAGCGCAGCGGGTGCTGGTGTGGCATCCAGAGTAGCCCGGCTGGTTAGATTTTTCCATGCGAAAACGCATGCACCGCAGAGGATGACATGGAGGAAATAGGGTAGAGCTGTGCGGGACATTTTTTGTTAGATTTTAGTGATTGATGATGAAAAAAATCTTGGATCAGCGGGTTCCTAGGTAGATTCCGTTGCGATCGTAAACGAGCAGGTTGTGGCAATCGCCACCCCCCCTGACCGAGTGGGTAAAGAAATTGAAGAATCGTCGAGTCATTGGTCAGGTCTGCGGGATGGATGCGTTTGAGCGTCGTTCCGTTAGGAAACATGACACCGGCGCGGACGATGGAAACGTCCGCGCGTGCGCCAGGAGGCAGGTTGAGAACGGTGATGCGGTGGTGGGCGTACGACTCAGAATCAGACGGCTTAGATCGTCCTGAGTTTCAAATTCCACTTCTGGTGCAGCGGCCACCGAGACTTTCCGCAGGCAGCCATGGCTGGCAGCTAGGCCAGTGATCCTGTTCGGTTCACCCGAGCCATCGCTGCTGCTTTCGAAGTCCCAAATCGTCATTGCTCCCTCCCGCACCATGATCGAATCGGGCACTGGCAGCGCATGGGCAGACCCAAACGGATGCAGCAGCAACGCAGAAATGACCAGCGCCACACGAGAGGGCCGCAGAAACAGAATGGAGGAGAATGAAGGCCAGAGCATAAGGGTGGGGGGGCGGCTTTTGGTAGGGACTTCATCCGTGGAACGCCACGGCGGGGGAGTCAACCAATCACGCTGTGTGTCTTGCTTTAAGCGGCAAATTCTGTCAACCCGAAATTTAAAGTTAGATTATTTTCAGTGATGCGACGCATGTTTTTGGCGCTGATAATTCAATTTCTCCAATCCAATCTCCCGGACAAATTGAAATCCGCTAAGTCACTAAAAGCTTTCTGGGTGAAGAGCTGACGAAGATGGTCGACGTGGATGGGTGGAGTGGGGCGCTGAAAGACGGTGCTTTCCAAGACGAGGTGGAAGCCTTCGGGAGGCATGGACCAAGAAAGTGCGAGAAGCTATTTCCAAAGTGGACGCTAGAACTCCTCGATGTGGTCTTGGCGAAAACATAGAAAGAGGTTTCGTGTGGTGTCGGTGCCGGGGAAACGCGCGATCCCGAGTAGAACATGAAGAGCCTTGCTCGCTCGAAACCAGTCGGTGTGTGCGACGCCGATGGCTGGTTTCAGTCTAACTGCGAAGTGAGACCCACGGTTCATCGGTGCTTACATCCACCATGAACGGCCCGGCCTGCGAGCACGTAGATCGCTTCTTCCAGTTCGGGGTGATGATGGAAATGGTGGCCTTCGGCCGCGGGCAGAACCGCGCGGCAGATTTGCAGGTCCTTGGCGTTGGTGATTTCCGGACGGCACATCCAATCGTTGGTGCGACCCTTGAAATCCTCCTTGATCGCTGCAGCTTGGGTGATGAATGCAGGCTTGTTCATGAATGCGACGGAGCGAGATAACGGTTAGCGGCCAGCGACCCAGTTCACCGAGTTGACGAGCAGGGTTTGGAACGCCGGGTTTTCATGAGCTTCCGCGGCGTGGCCGAGCGTGATGCAGACCACGCGGGTCTTCGGGTCTTTGACGACCCAGACGCTCGGATAGGACTTGCCGGTGTTGTCCGGTGCGTTCTCTGCGAGCCATTCGACTGCGGCTGCCGAAGCGAAGGTAGGGTGATAGCTTTCGTCGATGATCGAAAAGGTCGCGGGCAACCCTTTCATGACCGGGTGGGCCGGGTTCTTGAGGGTGACCCTGAACTCGCCCTTGCCGTGGTTGGGCGTCGCGCCGCCGACGAAACGGGCGTTGTAGCCGGGCCATGGATGGTTCCAGTTCGAGGCGTGGAGAATGACGAGTCCCTTCCCTTGATCCGCGAAGGCGTGAAGGGCTTTCTGAAATTCCGGCTGGCCGTATTGCGGGTGATTTCCGCTGAAAACCATCACATCGGCCTGTGGGAGCAGGGCAAGTGCTTCTACGAGGTTGGGAGTGCTGACGACGTCGATGTTGCCGGTTGTGGTCAGGGTTTGTGCATCCGTGCCGAGGAAGAATTTGGGGAAATCGTGGGAAGTTCCTGCCCCAGCCAGTAGGACCCGAAGCGGTTTCGCGGGGGTGCGCTCCGCGAATTTCCGGCCGGTGGCGTCGGTGGTGGCCGGGTCTTGCGGAGTTGCTAGGCAGAGCGCTGGGACGAATGCGATGAGCAGGAAGAATTTTTGCATGATGAGGTTTTAAGGTTCTCTAACGACGATGGGGTTACTTGGGCAAGTCGCGCAATTCTTGAACGGTCCACGGGACGAATTTGCGTTTCTCCACGTCGGGTCGCATGGCTTTGACATCGGCGGGGGTGACGGGCTTTTCCTTCAACTCCCCGAATGCGAAACGCACGAAGCTGACGATGGAAGCGATTTCCTCATCACTGACATGGCTGTGGCCGGGCATGACGCCGTTGAATTTCTGGCCGGCGATTTCAATGGGGCCGGAAAGACCCCCGAGGATGATGCGGAGCATGGCATCGCGGTCGCCCATCACCCACTCGGAGCCTTTGAGCGGTGGGAACGTCTGCGGCACGCCGCGGCCATCCGCTTGGTGGCACTCGATGCAGGCTTTCATGTAGAGATCGCGTCCCGGGATATATCGTTGCGGCACTTCGACCGGTGTCCGGTCGATCTCGGGTGGGGCGGCAAGGATTCGCTCGGCGTGGGTGCGCAATCCGGCAGTGGCGGTGGCGGTGAATTTGACCAACTCCGCGCGGTCCGGGCTGGCGGCGATCCGGGAGATGATTGCGAGGATTTCTTTGTCGAACCAAGTGGTCGGTGGTCCGGCACAGAAGTCTGCTAGACCGGCTCCGAGCAGGGTGATCCCTTGGCGGCGCATGGCGAGTTGGGCCGCTTGTTGCAGGGTTTCATCCATCGCCGTTCCGCTGGAGACAAGCTTCCAGAGTGCTGATGAAATGGCGGTGTCGTGCGGAGCGAGGGCGGCGGTGGTGAGCACGAAAAGCCGCTCCCGAGGGTTTTCGGTTTTTTCAATGAGCTCCGGCAAGGCGGCGACCACGGTCGGGTCATTCGCGCCAAGCGCGATCATCGCATGGCGGCGGACGAGGGAATCTGGCGCCTTGAGTGCCTCAGTGAGGGTGTCGTGTCCGGCACCAAGGCCTTCCAGCGTCCAGATCGCGTGGATGGCGGCAAGGGGTTGCCCGCCGGTGACCCGTTTTTCCAATGATGGAACCACCGCTTGTCCGCCCTGCTCGACGAGGAGGCGCTGGGCTTGGAGTCGGATCAGTTGGGAAGGGGAGGACAGGTCGGCGACGAGGGTGGCGGGTTTCGACGGATCGATACCGGTTTCCTTGCGGAGTGTTTTGTGTGCCGGGACGATCCGCCAGATGCGGCCGTGCGTGGTGTCGCGGAGGGGGGTCTGGTAGGCGTTGCCCTTGCCCGGGCCCTCTTCTGCGCCAGACTGATAGGGGCTGTGCGGTTGGTCGTAGTTGCGGGCGGGGTTGAAGTAGCGGAAGACCACATTGTGCTGGATGATGGGATTGTACCAGTCCGCGATCCAGAGCGCGCCATCCGGCCCGACTCGGGCGGCTACTGGGGCGGCCCAGGCGTCGGCGCTGGCGAAGGCGTTGTTCCCGCGCAGGACCGTTTGTTTGAGCGATGCGTTGTCGAGCACGTCACCGGCGGCGACGAGGTGGCCGGTGGGTTCGCAAATGAAGGCATGGTTGGCGGAGAATGTTCCGGCGAGGATGTTGTCGGTGTAAAATTGATGTCCGGCGGCGGCGGTGTAGCTGCCAATCTGGTCCACTTGGGTGACGTCGCGGGTGTTGGTGAAAAGGTTCGTGAGTGCGAGGGCCGCTGGCTTTTTCGCATCAGGATCGACCCTAACCGAAGTGTCGAGGCGCGGCGTTTTTGGCTGTTGGATTCCCGATCCGCGATAAGCTGCGGCGGGAATGGATAGAATCCATGACGGGTTGTTGTTCGCCGTGGATCCGATGACATCGCCTTGTTCCGTGAAGCCGAGGCCCCAGGTGTTGTTGGTGGTGTTCTGGAGGATTTCCAACGCCGAGAGATCCGGGCGGAAGCGGAACACGGCTTGACCTGCTTTGTGCTTTTTGCCGCCCACGTCGATCTCAATGCCGCTGTAGCCGACGGTGGCGTAGATCCAGTTGTCGATGCCATATTGAAACTGAGAGGTGGCCGCGTGGGTGTCATGGATTCCCAAGCCGGTGGCTAGCACCTTGCGGGTGTCCGATTTGCCGTCGCCATTTTCGTCTCCCAGATAGACGATGTCCTTGCCGTCCGTGACGACCACTCCGTTTTTGACGAAAACGCTGGTCGTGCAGTGGCGCAGGCCTTCGGCGAAAACGGTCATCTTGTCGGCGCGGCCGTCGCCATCCGTGTCTTCGAGAATCTTGATCTTGTCCTTTCCGCTGCCGGGTTCGTCGGGGACGTTGTTCGGGTAACCGAAACTCTCGACCACCCACGCGCGGCCCTTGGTGTCCCAGTCGATCGCGATGGGGTTGACGACCATCGGTTCGGCGGCGAAGAGCATGAGCCGGGTGCCGGCTGGGACCTGCGTGTGGGCGGCGCTGTCATCGGGGGACAAGGGCTTCTGCAGTTCCATCATCGGGATTTCCGGATGGGTGCGATCGGGGATTTCCGGGACTTCGGTGGTCAGTGGCGGGAGTTTGAAACGGGCGAACTCAGCGGCTTTCTTCTCACCGATGGTCCAGAGGATGCCGCGCTTGACGAGAATCTGATAGGCTTCCTGGTTCCAGCAGCGGAGATCATGGCCGCTGGCAGTGTAGAAGACGCGGCCCTTTCCTTCGTCGCGCGTCCAGGTCCATGGCTCGGGTGAGGTCTCGCCCGGGTTGATCGGCTCGCGGACTTGGAGCAGGTGGCGGTCTGCGGTGAGATCCATGTGCTGATAGGTTTCATCCCAAGTTGTTAGCGCTGGCAGGTCCTTGGTGATCGGGTGTTCGTTATCGACGGTCTTCGCGGTGAACTCCGCGCCCCCGTGACTCTTGAACCGGCCGCCGACCAGATCGAACCATTCCTTGGACGGGTGGAAGTTTCCGCACGCGCAGTGGAGTGCGACCAGTGCGCCGCCATCTTTCACCCATGGACGAATCGCCTCCGGGACATTTGCTTGTTCATGGTTCGCGTAAACGATGAGAGCGTCGTAGAGATCGAGGTTTTTACGGGTGATTTCACCAAGGTCTTCGACAAAGGTGAGGTTGAAACCTTGCGGGCCGAGGGCTTGCTTGAGGACGCGGTAGCGCTCCAAGGGGTCGTGGTGGCCGGTGTCGCCGAGGAACAGGACTTCTAACCGGTGGGGCTCGGCGGATGCCGCTGAGATGCCGAGTAAACCGAGGCAGCAGATGGACAGGAGGCGTGGTATCATTTGGGTGTTGGGTTTGAGGCGCTGGTCGCGCTCATTAGATTTAGCAATTTTTCGGCGCAGGCTCGGGCGAAGACGGGGCTGTTGATCTCCTCGTCGAGCTCTTCGACAGAGCCATTCGCATGGTTGCGGATGGCTTGGAAAAGCGCCTCGTCCGCGAGGGGATCGTGGAACGGTTGGCCGGCGGCGCTGATCGCGCTGATCGCCTTTTTCGGGAGAATGATCGCGGAAGGTGCCGTGTAACGGTTGACCTTTTCCGCGATGATGCGGCCGAGTTCGGTGCATTCCTCTGGCGAGGTCCGCATCAAGGTAACTTGCGGGTTGTGGAGGTAGAAATTTCTACCGGCGAACTTCGTCGGGACCGAGTCGTGCTCACCGAAATTCACCATGTCGAGACAGCCTGGAGCAATCACGGCGGGGATCTTTGCCTTGGCCACGGCGTCCATCCGGTTTGGTCCTGCATTCAAGACTCCGCCGACGAGTTCGTCCGCCCATTCGGTGGTGGTTAGATCGAGGACTCCGGCGACGAGTCCGCTTTCGATGAGGGCTTCCATGGATTTTCCTCCGGTTCCGGTGGCGGCGAAAACCAGCACTTCGTAACCGGCGGCCTCGATGATGCGCTTCGCCTCGGTGATGCAGGCGGTGGTGTTGCCGAACATGCTGGCGACCACCAACGGGCGGGTGCCGTCGCTTTCGATTTCCGCTTCCACCATCCCGCAGATGGCTCCGGCGGCGCGCGAAAAGATCATCCGTGACAGTCGGTTCAGACCGGCGATGTCGGCGATGCTCGGCATCATCACGATGTCCTTGGTGCCGAGATAGGGCGCGGTGTTGCCGGCGGCGAGGGTGGAGACCATCAGTTTCGGGAAACCGAGCGGCAGTGCGCGCATGGCGGCGGTGGCGATCGCCGCGCCGCCGCCGCCGCCCAGTGAGATGACTCCGTCGATCTCGTGTGCCGCCGCGAGTTTTGCGAGAAAGACCGGTGCTGCCTTACTCATGGCAACGACACATTCACCGCGATCCTTGCGTGCTAGAATTTCCGCGAGATCAACCCCCGCAAGCGCGGCAACCTGATCGCGGGTGAAGTTCGGAGTCTCGGTCGGCGGGCCACCGGTGCCGACATCGATCAGCAGTGGGCGATGTCCACGAGCGCGGATCCGCTCAGCAATGAAGGCGTGTTCCGCGCCTTTCGTGTCGAATGTTCCAAGAACCGCGATGGTGGCCATGATGTTAGTTTTTCCGTTTCACGGAAATGGATTTGAACTGACGGGTGAGGTTCGTCAGCGATTCTTCGACGCTCATCCGTTCCAAGCTCGACGCACCGACGAAGCCGACGCAGTCGGTCGCCTGGATCACGCGGTCGGCGTCTTCCGGAGTGTTGATCGGGCCGCCATGGCATAGGTAGAAAATGTCGTCCCGCACGGTCTTGGCCGCGTCGATGATGTCCTGGGTGCGCTTGATGGTGTCTTCCCAACTCACCACCGCGTGGGTCACGCCGATCGAACCGCCGACGGTGGTGCCGACATGCGCGATGATCGCGTCTGCACCGGACTTCGCCATTTCCACGGCCTCTTCTGGTGAGCCGACATAGACGATGGAAAACATCTCCATCCGGCGGGCGAGGCCGATCATTTCGAACTCCTTCTTCACACTCATGCCGGTCTCTTCCAGCACGCCGCGAAAGTGACCGTCGATGATCGTGTGGGTGGGGAAATTGTTCACGCCAGAGAACCCCATGTCCTTCACTTGGCCGAGCCAGTGCCACATCCGACGGCGCGGGTCGGTGGCGTGGACGCCACAGATTACCGGGATCTCCTCGACGCCCGGGAGCACTTCGTATTCGCCGATTTCCATGGCGATCGCATTCGCATCGCCGTAAGCCATCAAGCCAGCGGTTGAGCCATGGCCCATCATCCGGAAGCGGCCGGAGTTATAAATGATGATGAGATCGGCACCGCCCTTTTCGATGAATTTCGCGCTGATACCCGAGCCCGCACCGGCGGCGATGATCGCCTGGCCTTTCGAGAGAGTGTCGTTGAAGCGCTCGATGACTTCGGCGCGGGTGTAGGGATTTCCTGTTCCAGTCCATGGATTTGGCATGACTTGGTTTCGCTGGGGAACTGGATGGAGTCGAGAGGGAAAGCCATGGGGCGTCCACTTTCAGCTATCCCGTTTCCACATCCCGTGCCACGGTCACTGCACTGCTGAGCCGATGAAAGACGCCGCCGACCCCATGAAGGATATTGAGATCCTCGGTAAATCGACTCGCTACCAGGTGGTGCGTGCCGATGCCTCCGACCTGCGCGGTTGGATGCAGGATGGTCCGGTCTGTCCGCTGCTCGGCCAACACCACATTTCCCACTGCGGGATCATGAATGCGCTACCACCGTTCGAAATCGTGCGGAACAACCAGAGTGGTACCTTCATGCTCGCCTGCCTAGAAGGGGAGGGGGTGATCCTGGCCGACGGGGATTGGAAGCGGATCCGCTCCGGTCATGCCTGCCTGCTGCCGCCTTTTGTCATGAACGCGCTCAAGTGTCTGCCCGGTAAGCCTTGGTCATTCGCTTGGGTCCGCTATCAGGAAGCGCGGGAGACGCGGCCGATTTTATCCTCCATCTCACCGGTGACAGGCTCCTTTGATACGGCACCGCTCAAAGCCTCGATCGAAGGACTCCACGCTGAATGCGTCTCGGAAAACGGGGCTTCCGCACTGCATCACTGGAGCGAACTGCTTCACCACTATGTCTTGCGATTTGCCCAGCCACACACCTCCGACGACCGGCTCTGGCGCGTCTGGCAACGGGTCGAAACCGACCTTGCCCACGCCTGGACGTTGGAGGAGTTGGCGAGGATTGCCTGCCTCAGTGGGGAACATCTGCGGCGTCTTTGCCGCAAGGAACTCGGGCGCAGTCCGATGCAGCACTTGACTCATCTCAGGCTTCAGCGAGCGCGGCATTTGCTGTCGGTCACGGATGATAAGGTCGATGCGATCGCTCGCGCGGTAGGGTTCGAAAGTGCGTTTACATTTTCAAACACGTTCAAGAAATGGGTCGGTTGGCGACCATCCGAGTTCCGGCGTTAGTGGAGCCGGATGGCTTCGATTGCGGTGCTGTATGGGGCCCACTCATGAAATGGCCTGGGCGACCATTTCAGTTAGCAGGAGTCCGGCGAGACACTTGGATGATCGATCGCATTCACCATGGAAGCAAACGCCAAGGCAAGACATGGTAAACTTAGTCATTTCGTTATTCCTTTTTTCTGGCTGCTTATTGTTTTTGTAACCATTCGAGCCAGTCGTCTATTTGCCCGTCGTCGGTGAAGTGCAAACATTCGGATTGATTACTTTTAACTCCATCGTCGGGCGGTCCAGTTCCAATGCGACGATGGTGTCGATGTTATCCCTGTTTTTTGGCGAGAACGCGACGTCGATGCTGGTTTCGGAGGCGGTCACCGTCACCTCCCCGCCGGTGAGCAGACGACTGGACACGACTTTGGCCGGTAGCGCCGGGAGATGCAATTTACCCGAAGCCGGCATATTGAGGATGTGAAGGTAAACCGTCTGCCCCTTGCGCGTGGAGGAGCCATATTCGCTGGGCAGATAAGGGCCACCGCGTGTCCCATAAATGCTTTCGCCATATTGCTTGAGCCAGGTGCCGATTTCCTTCAGGCGGGCTACATCTTCAGGCTCAAATTCACCGGTTGATTTGGGGCCGGCATTGAGTAATAAATTCCCGTCATTGCCCGCGACCTTAATCAAGGTATGCAGGAGGGATTTGAGTGACGTGGGAGTGTCGTTGGGTTTCCATGCCCACTGGCTGCCCAGCTCCCAGCAGGTTTCCCAAGGGCGTACCATGTTGAAGTCACCGATGTTCCGTTCGGGGGTCGCGTAATCGCCGCTGTTTCGGGCGGCAAGAGTGCGGTTGTTGATGACGATATCGGGTTGGATCTTGCGCGCAAAATCGATGGTCTCAAGCCCATGCTTGGCGAAGGCGGTGAAATCTTCCGGGCCGGTATCGGCGTCAAACCAAATGGTCAGCAAGTGGCCATAGTTTTGGAGTAGTTCCCGGACCTGATTTTGCAGGTAAATCGCATAAGCATCCAAATCGTATTTGGCGCGTTTGACGCGAGGGTTTTCCACTGCCCAACCGGGGTGACGATAGTCGCTCACGGAGTAATATACTCCGAACGGCATACCCTCCCGTTTGCAGGCTTCGGAAAGTTCCTTGACGACATCGCGCCCAAAAGGGGAATGCATGATGTTGTAGTCGGTGTACTTTGTATCCCAGAGACAAAAGCCGTCGCAGTGCTTGCAGATGAGGACGAGGTATTTCATGCCCGACGCTTTGGCAATGGCAACCCATTCATCCGCGTTGAATTTGGTTGGGTTGAATTGCTTGTAGAGATTGTCGTAGGTCTCAGTCGGCGTCTCCCTGTTGCGCGACCAACTGATTTCTTTCCCCGTCAGAGTGGCCGGCCCCCAAGTGATGAACATGCCAAAGCGCAGGTCCTGCCAGCGCTCGATCGCTTTGGCGGTGACTTGGTTAGAATCTGCGGGCTTGTCCGCTGCCATCGCGGACACACAAGCAAGCGTTATCAGGCCAATCAGGGCGTAACCGTATCGATTCATGATACATTTCATTTCGGTTAAGGCTGTAGATTTGACCGCGCACGGGTGTGGCTCATGTTAATTTCCCAGATAATCAGGATGGGTACCACACTAGAATCCGCGAGGACTGGTACCATTGATGAACGAATGATTACCGGGGTGTTGGCAAACGGACTTCCATGCCGTGATTGCCCTCACCCAGCTTAAGTTTGAAGAGCGCCTTGCTTGCGTCATAGAACAGGGCTTCCTTGCCCGAATCAGAGATGTTTGTCGATGAAAATGCCGCATCGCCAGCCAGGTCGGATTTGATGTAGATCCCCTGTGCACCGGTCCTGACAATCTGGACATGGTCAAAGACGGCTTCCGTGATGGGATATCTGCCTCGCAATTCGATTCCGGTGAAGGTGGCGCCATCAATCAGCAGATCACTGACGACCAGTCCGCGGATTTCGCCCTGATCCGCATCGATTTTGAGCGCCCCGTGTTCGGCTCGGAACATCGGCCCGCCCGCGCGGATCAGCGAGTTATGCTGGACCACGGTCGTCCCCTGGAAGGGGTTGGATTCGAATGAGTGCGCGATGAGAATCCCCGGGTAAGTGACCACATCATCACAAAGGTTGTTCTCGATCCGATTGTCTTTGCCGCCATAAATCGCCAAACCATTGGCGCGCCACGGCACCTGGATCGTGTTGAAGCGGAAGACATTGCCGGTGTTGACAGGATCCTTTTTAGGCGACCACGATGCCAGCGCATCATCGCCAGTGTTGCGGAAATGGGAGTTCTCAACGACCGAATCACTGGTCCCGTTGCAGAAGTTAATCCCATCCGCAAACACGTTGCGGAAGCGGCCCCCGGTGACGACGAGGCCGGTCGTCCCGCCGCTGACCCAGAAGCCCACTTTGGTGTGCTCTACCCAGATGTTTTCAAGCCGCGAGCCTGTCCCGGCTTGGCCGCAGAAGCCATCTTCGGGTGACTTGTCATCGCGGCAAATCGTCTCGCCTAGGATGGCGAAATCGGCAAATCGGCAGTTGCTGCCTTTGCAGTTGAAGCGTGCGAATTGCCCGCGGAGGGTCGAATACCACATCCCGGCGCCCTGAATGGTGACTTCGGAGACGTCGAATGCACGGCGTTCGCTGTAAAAATTCCCGACCGGAATCCAGACTCCCTGTTTGGCGGCTTTGGCTTGCTTGATGCAGGCCTGGATGGCATCGCCCGAATCCTGTTCGCTGCCGGACACCGCGCCGCAATCTTCAATCGAGAGGTAACCCGCGGGTTTGGTTTTTGGTGGAGCGACCTGTTCCAAGTCAACCAAATCAATGACATCGTAATCGGCGCGGTCATCGGCATCTTTTTGCAACTTGACGGTGGCACCCGCTGGAATATCACCTACCAAAGCGCGGGCCTCATCGTAAAAATGGTGCGCGCCGCCCAGCTCGGGGTCGTTGGAGGTCTTCTCCTCACCGCCGTATGCCCAGGCGTATTTGGATGTTAGATTGATTTTCCGGCGGAAAACATGGTCGACGTAAAGACTGAGAGTGGCTTGCAGGCCCGCCCCACAATGGGAATCTGGGATGACAAAACGGACCACCACCGAATTGGCGGCTGCCGTGGTCTTGAACTGGAGATACTGCCCGGCTTGCTTGAGTTTCACCGCACTGCGGCCAGTGGACTCGGCCGCGATGGTTCCAAACGTGCGGTCGGGTGCGAGAATTTCCCCGTTGGTTTCGCCTGTTTCCGCCTGATATTCCACCCAAGGAACCGTGGCGCCGCGGCGGACGAGCGGAGTCGACTCGGTTGCGGAAATGCCGGGCCTCTGAGCCGACTCATTCGCGGCGAACAACGCGCCTGCGGCAGCGAAGAAGATATTTAGAAAATGTAATTTGATCACTGTTTGATTGATTCGGGTTGAGCTTGACCATTTTCGATGCGCGCATCCCTCGTCGGGTCGCCGGCCTTTTCCAGTTCCTGCCTGATATCCTTGAACGCGCCTTTCGGTTTCGGGGCCGCCGTCTTCGGCTGATTCGGTTTCTGTCCTGGCTCAGGCATCTTCGCTGCGGGATCATAACCCGGGTTTTTCACAGGAATAACGGCATTGATGTCTTTCAAGTGCTGACGGATCAGAGCGTCGAACTCCTTGACCTTGTCCGGATGTTCCGCCGCCAGGTTCTTTGACTCTGCCAGATCCTCCTTCAGGTGATAGAGCTCGAAGCGGTCGGTCTGATCCGGGCTGTCGCAGAAGAAACGGATGAGCTTCCAGTCGCCGCGCCGAACCCACACGGATGGAACGGCGCCCGTCGCCGGGGTATAGTGCGGAAAAAAGCAGAATGCGGTGTCGCGCGGGGTACCCGTGCCCAGCAAGGCCGGCGTCTGGCTCACGCCATCGAACTTCACGGCCTGTTTCGGCGTTACCCCGGTCATGTCGAGTATCGTGGGGTACCAGTCGACACTCGACAGGAGCGCGTCGTTCTGCGAGCCGGGCTTCACCTTGCCGGGCCAGACTACGACACAGGGCTCGCGCGTCCCGCCTTCATAAATTGTCGCCTTCCCACCGCGCAGCGGCGCATTGCTGGTCGGCGGGATGCCGTCAACGCGGTCGTACATATTCCCCCCGTTATCGGAAAAGAAAACGATGATCGTGTTTTCGGTGAGCTTCAATTCATCGAGCACGTCGATCAGACGCCCGACATTTTCATCGAGACTCTGCACCATGGCGCCATAGATAGGACACCGCTGTGGGTCATTCGGATCGGCCTTGGCCGCATATTTCTTGATCAGGTCCGCTTTCCCGTCAAACGGGGCGTGGACCGAAAACGCCCAGTAGTTGAGGAAAAACGGCTTATCCTGGTTCGCCCTGATGAATGTGATCGCCTCTGTGGCCATGCGGTCTTCGATGTGCTCACCGGGTTTGCCGATAAAAGCGGGGAATTTCCATGGCCCCAGGTAGCTCCCGGCCGGTCCTGGTCCCGGAGTATGCGGCACATCCACGTCGAAGCCCTGCTGGAGCGGACTGTATGGCTCTTGTCCCAAGTGCCATTTTCCGAAATGCCCGGTCGCATAGTTGGCGTCATGCAAGGCCTCGGCCAGCGTGTAGTATTCGGTGTTGAGCCGTGTCGCGCTGGACACCTGCCGCGCCCGTTCATGCGGCAACGGTTTCCAAGCCAGCGTGGCTTGAAGATGCACGGGCGGCAAATGGCAGTTGGGCTGTGTGATGCCGACCCTGCCCGGATACAGGCCGGTCATGATGCTTGCGCGCGTGGGTGAACAGAGCGGATTGGCGGCATACGCCTGCGTGAACATCATGCCGCGCTTCGCCAGCTTCTCGAGATTCGGCGTCTCGCAGAACTTGCTGCCGTATAGGCTGGTGTCCTTCCATCCCAGATCGTCAGCCAGGATGAAGACGATGTTGGGTTTCCTATCGGGCGTCTTCTGCGCATCGGCGGCTGCCAGAGGTGCCAGAGGTGCCAGAGGTGCCAGCCATAGAGCGCTGAGAAGTGTGATCGTGTGCTTCATGGCTTCGCGCCTTGTTTATTTCTGTTCGTTTCTTCCACTCTTCATCACAATCCGATCACTGCAGACACAAGATCCTGGCGCCCCAGCCGGCTTGACACGTCGGGACCTTACCATATTGGCCGACTTTCAAGAGGATCTCATTCTCGCCGGCCTTCAGCTTGACGGGAATCCAGTCAGGGAAACTAAAAATCCCCTCGTTCGGTTGCCGAATGATGCGAATCGATTTGCCGTTGAGGCGCACTTCGCAGGCATCTTGTGCGGTGATGGCCAAAACCGCCGCGCCGGCTGTTTGAACCGTGATCTTGGCCCGGACATACGCCAGTCCACGTGGGCCTTTTTGCTCGGATTTCGCGTCGGATTTCTCGCCCGGTGGCAGGAGAGAAGTTAGATCGACATAGTCGCGCTTGTAGCCGCGCTTGTCGGGGGTGACCGGCTTCCAGTCGGCCACGCCATTCGGCACCTCGGGTCCGAATTTCTGGCTGTCGAAGGACTCCTTGGGCTGATAGGGAAATGGCCCTGAGACCTGCAGATCGGTCACCGGCAATTCATGCCGCTCGACACCCTCGGGGAACGCGCTGATGCGCAAACGCGTACTTCCCAGCGGTACCAGCATGAGGGGTTGTTCCGGGCCGTCGAGAGTATACTTTAGCGGCAAAGTCGGGTTTTTTTGACCATCCTCCAGTTCCCATCCCTTCACCGACCGCGCCGGCACTTCGAGGGTGATCGGGCTTTGACCCGGATCCCATGGATAGCCTTCCACCTTATTTTGGACGACCCGCACTTTGTCCCGGAAGTTTTTATTACCCAACGCCAGCGCAAATTGCCACGGTCCGGCGGGCGTGAGATTCAGGTTCGGGAATAGCGGGTCTTCGTTGGGATGGATCTGGCGGTCCTTTTCCGCGAAATCCTCGTATATCTGCGTATGGGAGGGTTTTGCTCCCTCTTTGCGCTTATTCATCACCACCTTCTTCACAACCTCCACGTTTTCCGGGATCGGATAGGAGAAAACCAAGGGCCCGCGGTCGATTAGGATCGCGTTGGCAAAACGATTCATACCGACGGCCATCGGCAACTTGAGATGCACGGTATCTCCGGGGCGCATGGCACGCGGCAGGGCAAAAAAGCTGCCGGATTGCAGGGTGCCTTTCACTGGCTTGCCGTTGAGGGTGAGGCTCGCCTGCTTGCACCAGCTAGGAATGCGCACTCGAAATGGCAAACTCGTGCCGACCGGGCCGGAGAAGGCAAAATCGATGTCGCCATCAAATGGATAGTTGGTTTTTTCCGTCACCGTCATCGAATGTTGCGCATCGGTGGCGACCGTCACGCTGGACGGGCCGTAGAGGGACGCCACCAAGCCGCCATTGGCATCCTGCATCCACATGCGAGCCGCGAAATTGGGCATGAACCGGTGGACGTTGCCACTGCAGCACATCGGATGATGGTAGGTGCAATACTGCGTTTTATCTCCCCCGACACGGGCCGAATTGTTCGTGCAAAGAACCTGGTTGATGCCGGAAAAATACTGGTGCTGGCGGAAGTCCTTGCTGACGGATCCCATGCCCGCATTGAACACGGCCCGTTCGATCATGTCGGCGTATTTCGCCTCGCCGGTGGCCATGAGGAAGTAGCCCAGCGACCACGTAAAATCGCTGATGACGCAAGTCTCATGGGTCTGGTCGGGGTCGCGCCCCACCATGAACTCGTTGCTGCTGATGACGCCATCAAAGAGCATGTGGTCGCGGACGACACCATCCATGGCCCGCACTGCGGCATCGAGGTAGCTACGATTGCCAGTGTAGTTGTAAAGCAGCACCGGCTGCTTGATTTCTTCGCAAAAGCTCACGCCGTGCATCACGAGGCGGTCCGTGGGTTTAAGTTCCCGCGTGGTGTGGTCGGCGCCGTTGGCAACAAACCAACTTTTCCCGGCGGCATCGGCCTTGGCCAGCAGCTCAGGGTCACCGGTCCACTCATAGACCTTCAGGAGACCTTCCAGATTGTCGATATCCCGGTCTTGGTTCTTCTTGGACAAATCCTCGACGGTTAGATTCGAGAAATGTTTGTGAAAGGCCTCCACGATCTTCGGATCACGAGTGGCCATTTTGCCAGCGATCACCGCTTTAAAAAAGACCGACATCGGCCATTGCTGACGTGGGGCCACTTTGAGGCTTGGTCCGAGCAAGCCGTCAGAGTTGGGGTTTGCCATCACCCACTCCAGCGTTTCCTGAAACGACTTCTGCAGCTCCTTGTTGCCGGTCACCTGCCCCAGGCGCACCAAGCCGTCCTCCAGATAGCCGGTCTGTTCCCACGGCCACCAGGTCGGGTTACCGGGAGTATCCTCACCCTGCCAGAATTTCATCGTAAATGGATAGCCTTGGATCCCTGGATGACCGCTCAACCCGTCCAACTGACGGCGCAAAAATTCCTTCAGCCAGCCGTCCGGCTTCACATCCGTTGGCGAAAGTTCGCGAAAACGGTCAAATCGCTGGACGCCGCCAGCCGCAGTCAAGGTGTTAGGTGCGGCGGCGGAGATCGGCGAGAAAGGAAGCAGGGCGAGTAGCGCGATGGTGAGATTGGAGATTTTATTCATTTACTTAAGGGTTAGCTCGGATTTCCTGTTAGAATGCCAGTGGTCCGATGGGCTGGCTTCAGAATCAGAGATGGCGGATGCAGTTAGACCCACCAACCTGAACCATTCCAGCTGAGTTGTCTTGGACACTTCAGACATTTTTTGGTGTCCATCCGCCATGCCTCGCTGAGGTTCTATCGGGCTTGACGGTCATTTTAGGGCGGACAAGCAGCCCGCGAGCAAGCTCGCACTCATCGGATTTCAAATCCTGATGGATTGGATTGCTCGCCAAGTTTGGCGCCTTCGATCCGGTTTTCGGTGCTCTTCAGCCAGCCGAGTGATTTGTCTTCGATGCAAATGCCGTATTCGCCGGCTCCACGAATCGTGTTGCCCTTCAGCACGATGCCGGTGATCGGTGATAAGGGAAGCAGGGTGAGTAGCAAGATGGTTAGATTAGAGTTTTTTATTCATTCACTTCCGGGTTGGTTAGGATTCCTGTTACCATGAGAGGTGCTAGTAGTAAGAACGGTTTAACGTCTTCGATGACGAAGCATCACTTGCTTCTGGCGCAGATCCTACGGCAGCAGGACCTGTGACAAAAATGCCGAAGGCATGGCGATTCAGGCCATCGGCTCGTTAGTTATTTCTTCATAAGTGACTTGGCGAATGTGATGGCCTCTTCCTCTGATATTACGCCATCTTTGCTTTTGTCGGCAACCCTGACTG
>JAPJNB010000019.1 GCA_026461385.1 Akkermansiaceae bacterium | reverse complement strand
CTCGACTTTGAGCGATTGAGCACGAGCAGCGGTTAGGAAAGGGTCATAGGCCACGACGGTCATGCCGAAGGCCTGCGCCCGCTTCGCGAACTCACTGCCGATCCGGCCCATGCCCAAAATCGCAAGGCGCTTCCCACAAAGCTCAACCCCTTCAAACGACTTCCGATCCCACTTGCCTGCGATGATGGAAGCGTGGGCCTGAGGAATGTTCCGGGCCAACGACAGCATGAGCGTAAATGCGTGTTCCGCAGTGGAAATCGTATTACCGCTCGGAGTGTTCATGACCACCACCCCGTGGTCGGTGGCAGCGGCGCGGTCGATGTTGTCCACCCCCACCCCAGCGCGACCAATCGCTTTAAGATTTGTCGCTGCCGCGAAAACTTCGGCCGTCACCTTGGTCTGGGATCGAACGACAAGGCCGTGATAGTCACCGATGATCTTGAGCAGTTCATCCGGCTTCAGCCCGGTATTGACGTCGACTGAGATATCCGGGGCGGAGCGAAGCGCTTCTACACCTTTTTCAGAAATAGGGTCTGAGACCAGCACACGGTAGGTTGCCATAAGGCCTGTGAATTAACCCAGCACTTGCTCACTGGCAAGGACTGCGATGGAAAAATTTGCGCCCCCTCACGAGCGCTCGCTTCCTGCGAGGCTCATTTGATCTCCACCCCGCTCTTGGGACGGACCCAACGCTGAACTTTCCCGCCCCGTACCAGAGCCTTTGCTTGAAGCGTCTTGATCCCGAAAATGGTCTCCGCCTTGTAGGAAACCACGCCGATTTGAAATTTCTCACCATCGACGAGCTCGTCACCTTCAGACTTCCAATCCAGCACCTGCTGAGGAGTGAATTCCTTGATCTGACCCGCAGTTACGCAGTCTTTCATGACCTGAACCACATCGGAATTCCCTCCATCCGCTGCGGCCGCTGGCACTGGCTCGTCCGCGGGCCGATTGGAAGGCTCCACCACTGGGGCGACGGGCTGCTCCGGCTCAGCCTTTTCCTCCACGATCGGAGCCTGAGATTCAGGGGCGGGCACACTCTCGGATGGGGCGACCTGGGCCGAATGGGCGGCAGTAATTTGCGCCAAAAGGTCGGTCTGATCCACCGGGATCCTTCCGACGAAGTCGAGCTCCGCCGGACTCACCACTGCATTTCCGCCCTCGATCCGCAACAACTTCAACTTACTTCCAGCCTCGATCCGCATCATCTGCCGTGCGCCAACGTTGACCACGTCAAGCCCGATGTTGACCGTGACTTGGCTCGGCAATTGATCGGCAGTGAGGCTCAAAAGATCAAGCTGAACTCCACCCTCCAATTGCAGCATCACCCGAGTGTTTACCGCCTTCTCGGCAGCGCTTGGCTCCACCCCTGTGAGCACATGCCGCAAATTTGGTTCAACCAAATACCCAAAGTACCCGGCAACTGCCATGATCGTGAGATTGAAAAGAGCCTTCATGCTTGAGAATATCTTTAGGGACGCAGGGAACTTTGAAAAGTTTTTTCCCAAATACTCGAGTCAATTTGCAGGGTAGGCTTCCAAGTGCGCCAAGGCCTTTTGAAAACTCGAATTCGTCAAATAATGCCGCAGCTGCGCGTCCACCGAGGCCCGGTGCACGAGCGTCCATGCGGAGATTTTTTCCGAGATTTCCTGCAAGCCGGCCAGATGCCCCGCAGGATCACGATCCCTCCACGCGTGGTCCTCAATGATGGCGATGCGGCGGCGTAAAAGCTCGATGAGTTCAGCAGTCATGGTCGATGCACCCAGTGAACCAGATCCTCGACCAATCTGCCACCACCGATTGCCTCGAGAACCACGAAATTCAGTCATCAACACGTGCCTGCTCGAAATACACCAGAAACTTGCTGGATAACATCGCCTTTTCCCCTCTCAATCAGCACCAGAAATCATGTTTGTCATCTCGACCGCCGCACTTAAACGAAACACCGCCATTCTGCGCGATGTCAAAGAGGCTGCAAACTGCAACCTTGTTTTGGCTCTCAAGGGGTTCTCCTGCTGGAAGGCATTCCCCTATCTCAGGCACGACCTCGATGGCTGTTGCGCCTCGGGCCTCTGGGAGGCTTGGCTCGCGCGCGACTATTTCCAAAAACACATCATCACCTACTCGCCCGCCTACGATGAAGATGACATCGCAGCACTCTGCGAATTCACCCACCACCTCGACTTCAACTCGATTTCTCAATGGCTCCGCTTCCGAGAAACCATCATGGCTCACCCACGTTTCCAAAGCGGAGAACTTCTCTGCGGCCTCCGCATCAACCCAGAATGTTCGACCGGCGACACGCCGATCTATGACCCTTGCGTGCCAGGCTCACGACTCGGCGTGACGGCGGATCAACTCATCGGCCATGATCTAACAGGTCTATCAGGCCTGCACTTTCACACGCTCTGCGAACAAGATTCCGACGCGCTCGAACAAACTCTGGCTGCAGTCGACCAAAAATTCGGACACCTGCTCAACTCGCCTCAATTCACCTACCTCAACATGGGGGGCGGCCACTGGATCACCAAGCCATTCTATGACCGCGAGCGCCTCATTCGACTCGTTCAAGAAACCCAAGAGAAATACTCGGTCAGCGTTTGGTTAGAGCCTGGTGAAGCCGTGGCCATCCACACCGGGGTGCTACGCGCAACCGTCATGGATGTGTTCGAATCCGCCGGCCACCACCTCGCAATCCTCAGCATTTCAGCAACCGCTCACATGCCTGATGTGATGGAAATGCCTTACCGGCCCGATGTGTTTTTGGTGGATTCCGCGCCGAGTGTTGGCGCGCAACCCGCCGTCACATTCGAGGGCGAAAATTATCATGCCGCCACCGAATCGGGACCACACCTCTATCGACTCGGTGGACCCACCTGCCTCGCGGGGGATGTCGCCGGCGACTTTGCCTTCCACCGTGAACTCCAAGTGGGCGACACCTTGGTCTTCGATGACATGGCACACTACACGATGGTGAAAACCACAACGTTCAACGGGGTGAAACACCCACCCATCGCGCTGCAACACGACGACGGCTCGCTCGAAGTCCTCCGCGAATTCGCCTACGCCGACTTCCGAGATCGCCTGTCCTAACCAAAATATCCATGAAGACCGCCATCACTCTGTGCCAAGTTCCCGAAGCCCTCGGCGGGCCATTCGTTTTCCGCAGCCCCCTACCCGAAGCCTTCGCAAGCGCCGCCGCCGCTGGGTTCGATGCCGTGGAGCTATTTCTTCCCGGCCCAAATTTCGTTTCCGTGGACGAGGTGAAAGCACTCGCAGCGACCCACCAGCTTGAAATTGCAGCCGTTGGCACTGGCGCCGGAATGCTACGCCATGGGCTTTCGATCACCGATGCCTCAGAGGAAAAACGCAATGAAGCCCTCGATTTCATCTTGGCCATGATCGACTTCGGCGGTGCGCTCAATGCCCCTGCCATCCTCGGATCGATGCAAGGGAGAAACACCCACGAAAATGCCTTCAACCAACTCGCGGAAGGACTCCACCGCTGCGGCGAGCGCGCGGCCACTCACGGGGTCCCCTTCATTTACGAACCGCTCAACCGCTATGAGACCAACCTTTTCAACCGCTTAAAGGATACTGCCCAATTCATCGATCTCCACAACCTCCAGAACGTCGTCATCCTCGCCGACCTGTTCCACATGAACATCGAGGAAACCGACCTAGCCGCCGCGATCAAATCCGCCGCAAGACACCTTGGCCACGTCCATTTCGCCGACTCGAACCGCCAAGCCATGGGGTTCGGCCACACCAACCCGACTGAAGTAATGGCGGCGTTGCGTGAGATCGGTTATCGTGGCTATCTCTCTGCTGAAATCTTACCACTTCCCAATCCGCTATCTGCCGCGTTGCAAACCATCAAATCGATTCAATCCCATCTCTAACATGAAAACAAGACCACTTGGCAAAACCGGCATCGAGTTGCCGATCCTTTCCTTCGGTGCTTCGTCACTCGGTGCCGAATTCCGCTCGATCACTCTGGACGAGGCAATGCAATCGACCAAAACCGCCATCGATCTCGGCATGAATTTCATCGACACCTCGCCATTCTACGGCCGCGGCATGTCTGAAATCCTGCTAGGCATCGGACTCAAAGGAATCCCTCGCGATCAATATCTGTTAGGAAGCAAACTCGGTCGTTACACCCACACGCATTTCGATTTCTCGGCAAAGCGCGTCGAGGAATCGGTCCACACTTCGCTCCTTCGCCTCGGTACCGATCACTTGGACGTCTTGCTGCTTCATGATGTCGAATTCGTCCCACTCCCACAAATCTGGGAAGAAACCCTCCCCGCAGTCCTCAAGCTCAAAGCGCAAGGAAAGGTCCGTGCCGTCGGATTCTCGTGCTATCCTCTCAAGACCATCCATACAGTGCTCGACCACGTGGAGGACGAGATCGACTGCGTCCTTACCTACAACCGCTACACGCTTCAAAATACCACTTTCGTCGATGAAATCTTACCGCGTCTCGCGGCAAAAAACATCGGAGCAATGAACGCCGGACCATTTTCTGCTAGATTGCTCACCAACGCGGAACTGCCTGCATGGCTCAAGGAATCCGAGGAGGTGAAAGCTGCCGCTCGCACCGCTGCTAAGTTCTGCGCTGACCGCGGTGTGGACATCGCCCAACTCGCCATTCAGTTTTCATGCGAGCATCCAGGGCTTGCCACCACCATCGCTGGATCGGCGAACCCCACAAACATCCGCAAATGGGCGGAGTGGCTCGAGCAACCCATCGATCGAAGCCTGTTAGAAGAAGTGCTTGCCATCTTTGCTCCGGTAAAGAACTCAGGCCACGTCGAAGGACTCCCAGAAAACAATTGATGAAAGCGATTCAATTCACATCACCCAAGGAGATCACCTTCATCGATCTCGACGAGCCTCTCCACCCTGAACCCGGCGAGGCACTCGTCCGCACCCACCGCATGGGCATCTGCGGAACCGACCTCGCCTGCTACCTTGGCAATTTTCCATTCTTCGCCTACCCGCGCACACCCGGCCACGAACTCGGCCTTGAAGTCGTCGCCGTTGCGGATGATGTCACGAACGTGAAACCCGGCGATAAGTGCTCGCTTGAGCCTTACGTCAATGACCCACAGTCCACCACCTCACGAAACGGCGCACCCAATTGCTGCCCCGGCGTGCAAGTGGTCGGCGTCCACAACAACGGCGGACTCCGCAAAGGAGTCTTTGCCGTTCCCGCTCGCAAACTCCATGTCGGCAATGATCTAACATACGATCAGTTAGCATTGGTCGAGACTCTCGCCATCGGCTACCACGCGGTCCAACGCGGAAACCCACAGCCCGGCGAAACAGTCCTCGTCATCGGGGCTGGCCCGATCGGTCTCGCGTGCCTCGAATTCCTCAAGCTGATGGAGGTCAAAACCATCGTGATAGATATGGTCCAAAGCCGCTTGGATTTCTGCCAGAAACACCTTGGCATCCACCACGCAATCGCCTTCAGCTCCGACGGTTCACACCTCGCCGAGCTCGAAGCCCTCACGGCCGGACAGCTCGCGAATGTCGTCATCGATGCCACCGGAAACCCGCGTTCGATGTCCACCTGCTTCGACTACGCCGCCTTCACCGGGCGCGTGGTTTATGTCGGGATCACCACGGCCGATCTCACTTTCCCGCACGCCGCAGTCTTCCACCGCAGAGAAATCACACTGCTCGCCTCTCGCAATGCAATGCCCGCCGATTTCGAGAAAATCATCCAGCTGATTCGCGAAGGGAAAATCCATACCGATCTCTGGATCACTCACCGCATCGCTTTTGACGATGTCCCTGCCGAGTTCGAAAAATTTACCAATCCCGCACTTGGCGCGATCAAAGCGATCATTGAAGTCAACGAATCAAATTATGAAAAAATGCCCTAAGTATACCTTCGGCGTTGGCGATCGATTCGCCAACGGTGCCCATGCCCAGCTCGTCGCTTTTGTCGAAGCCAAGAAACTCGGCATCGACATCACTCCTGTCTGGAACAAGTCCAACCGCGAACACAACATCATCGGCTCGGAACCATCACAGACCCGTGCAGCCGCTGACAAAGCCGTAGCCGATCTCGGATGGACTGGTGAATATCTGTTAGATGCCGACCACATCAACCTCTCGACCGTCGATCGATTTGTGGCTCCATGCGATTTTTTCACCCTCGACGTTGCCGACGACATCGGCGAGGCCGCAGAACCCGCAGATGTTGCAGCCTTCATCGCAAAACACCCTGAGTTGATCGGCACCATCACCATCGAGGGCATCGCCGAACCGTTTGAAATCACTCCGTCGGATGTCGAGAAAACGGCAAACCAATTCCTTAAAGCGACCCAAAAAGCAGCTGCGATCTATCAGCACATCGTCGCTGCCAAAGGAGGCGTGGATGCATTCGTCACTGAAGTCTCGATGGATGAGACCGAGAGCCCCCAAACGCCACCCGAGCTCCTCATCATTCTTGCCGCGATTGCCGATCAAGGAATCCCGATCCAAACCATCGCACCAAAATTCACCGGTCGCTTCAATAAAGGCGTCGATTACGTAGGCGACCCACTCCAATTTGAAAAGGAGTTCAACGAGGATCTCGCAGTCATCGCACACGCCGTGAAGTCCTATGGCTTGCCTGACACGCTGAAACTTTCAGTGCACTCGGGTTCGGATAAGTTTTCGATTTACCCCTACATCAAAAAGGCGATCCAACGAACGGGTGCGGGACTACACATCAAAACTGCGGGCACCAACTGGCTCGAGGAAATCATTGGCCTAGCAGAAGCCGGCGGCGAAGGTCTCGCTCTCGCAAAAACCATTTATGCAAAGGCTCTCGAAAAGAAGGAAGCACTCTGCGAGCCCTACGCCACCGTGATCGACATCCACGACTCGAACCTCCCCTCCGCCGATGAAGTCAACGGCTGGACAAGCACACAATTCACCGATGCGCTTCGACACATCCCATCGACCCCGGGATACAACGCGGACCTCCGCCAACTGCTCCACGTCGGTTTCAAGATCGCTGCACAACTCGGCGAAACCTACATCCAAGCCCTCAAAGACAATTCTGAGGTCGTTGCGAAAAATGTGACGGTGAATCTGCTAGAACGCCACATGAAGCCTCTCTTCCTGTGATCGATTCGCACCACCACCTCTGGAAATATTCGGCTGTCGAATACCCTTGGATTCCGCCGAACTCGCCGCTCGCACGCAATCAGTTGTTAGATGAACTGAATGAAGCCACCTCAGCGGCAGGCGTCGATGGCACCATCGTCGTTCAAGCACGCCAGACGTTAGAGGAATCGGAGTGGCTACTCTCACTCGCAGACCAGTCAGAAGTCATTGCGGGCGTGGTCGGTTGGGTCCCGCTCGTCGATCCCAACGTGGCCCTCCCGCTTTCGCACTTCGCGGCCCATCCAAAGTTCAAGGGGGTACGACATGTCCTCCAGGAGGAACCTGACGCGTATTTCCTCCGAGAGGATTTCCACCGAGGACTCGCGTTGCTTCCAGATCTCGATCTGCGCTACGACCTGCTAATCTTCCAACGCCAACTCCCAGTCGCGACCCAACTCGTCGACCGTCAGCCTGACCTCGGCATCATCCTCGACCACTTGGCGAAACCCGAAATCCGTAACGGCAAGATGGATCCCGCTTGGAAAACTGGAATGGCCGAACTGGCGAAACGCGACCACATCCTTGGCGTGAAAGTCTCCGGCATGGTGACGGAAGTGTTAGATCCACTCATCGACCCGGACACCCTACGGGCTTATTTCGATGAAACGCTCGAGCTTTTTGGCCCAGATCGCTTGATGCTTGGGACCGATTGGCCCGTCTGCTTGCTTCGAATTGACTCGTACCCGTCATGGACTCAGATTGTTCGCAGTTTTGTGGAGGGCCTCACCGCCGACGAATCGGCCGCAATTCTCCACGACAATGCCGTGAGAATTTATAACCTCTAACGAACGATCCGCTCACCGCCAAACCAACCCTTAAATTGCTCTCATGATTGATCGCATCCTCGCCAAACGCATTGTTCCCGTTGTCGTTCTTGACCACGTCGAATCCGCCGAACCCCTTGCTGAGGCCCTCCTCGCAGGCGGACTTGATATCATGGAAATCACCTTCCGAACCGCTGCAGCGGAGGAATCCATTCGGCGCATCTCCAAACGATTTCCCGAAATCCTGTTAGGTGCTGGAACCCTTCTGGATCAGGATCAAGTCCGCAGAGCAAAGGACGCCGGCGCGGTGTTTGGTCTCGCTCCGGGCCTCAACCCGCAGATCATCGCTGCAGCTCGTGAAATTGGTCTGCAGTTTTCACCAGGCGTCATGACCCCCAGCGAAGTCGAACTCGCACTCTCCCTCGATTGCAAACTCCTCAAATTTTTCCCCGCTGAGGTCGCTGGCGGCGTGAGCATGCTCAAAGCGCTCTCCGGCCCCTACGCACACACCGGCGTGAAGTTTATCCCAACGGGTGGAGTTTCCTCTAGCAATCTAACCGATTATCTCAAACTGCCCGTCGTCGCCGCCATCGGTGGATCATGGATGGTCGACAAGCAATTGGTGAACGAGGGCAAGTGGGCGGACATCACCCGGATCACCCGCGAGGCCATCCATTCTGCTAGCACAACCCATTGAACTACGATCATGATCGCAGGCATCGAACTCGGCGGAACAAAAACAGTCGTCGCAGTCGGATCATCGAATGGATCCGTCCTCGAAGAGTGGCGCTTCCCTACCACACTGCCAGCCGAGACGCTCGGGCTGGCCATCGACTGGATCCGCGCAAGAGGCACGCCAGATCGGATCGGCATCGCAACATTTGGCCCCGCAGGTATCGTGAAAAACCGTGAAACCTACGGCAAAATTCTAGCAACACCCAAGGTCGGATGGGCCGGATTTTCCATCACCGATCTTTTCGCCTCCGCCTTTCCGGCATGCGAATTGGTGTTAGATACCGATGTCAACGCCGCCACTCTTGCAGAGGCCAAGTCTGGAGCCGCAACCGGATTGGACGACGTCGTCTACATCACCATCGGCACTGGGATTGGTGCTGGCATTCTCTCTGGCGGACGCCTGATCCACGGTGCGCTTCACCCGGAATTCGGCCACTTCAAAGTTCCGCGCATGCCGGGCGATGATTTCCCCGGAGTCTGTCCATTTCACCACGATTGCTTGGAAGGTCTCGCAAGCGGACCGTCGATCGCCGCACGCTGGGGAAAACTCGCTCACGAATTGCCAGCAGACCACCCCGCTTGGGACTTGGAGGCATGGTACCTTGCCCATGGAATCCTTGCCCTCGTTGCAATCGTTCCACCATCCCGCGTGATCGTGGGCGGCGGCGTCTCTCAATCAAAGTCACTCCACCCGAAGATTGCTAGGTGCTTGAACGAAATCTCCGCTGGCTACTTCGCGTTTTCTGAAACTGATGGATTCATTGTGCCACCCTCACTCGGGCAAGAAGCTGGAATTCGAGGCGCATTGCAAATCGCCATTTCCTAATCAATAAAACCTGTTAGACCAAGGCCTAGCACCCTCAAGTGCCCGTTTTGTAGTCTCCACTTTCACAACTGCGCACGAATCCTTCGGCATAGCTTTTCAGCGCATCCCAGCACTCGCGGATCTCCTCAGCTTCTTGCTCGGTCACGGAGTGATCATCCGCAGCAGTTGAAATCCGGTTCAGCAATTCCGAGAACTGCCCGATGATCTCTTGGGTCGCAGTTAGAACGTGATCGATCTTACGGCCGCTCACCTCTGGGTCTTTGACGAAATGCCCGCCCTGCCTGCGACAAAGCCATTCCACAATCCCCGTGTCACCACTTAGATCGATGATCTGCAGCAAACGATCGAGCGGATTGTACCCGCCAGATCCGCCATCGATTGGTTTTTCGGCCCATTTATAAACAAGCGAAAGTGATACCCCGAGATCGGCCGCCACGGCCTTTGGGGTGGTTTTGCGCAGGGCTCGCTTCAAAACATCATAACTTTCCATGCCTCTAACCTGACAAAATATTCTCGCTTTGCAAGGCATCGAAATCTGATCAGTGATTTAGATCACCTCATGGAAAATCTCCAATCACACCACTTTAAAGTGAAACAATCCTCAACTGGGTGTATATTGGAAAATGAAATGGTCTCTCAAACTTGGCAGCGTAAAGGGCATCAGCATCTATTTGCATTGGACGTTCGCGTTGCTGATCCTCTGGATTTTCATGAGTCACCTCAATGCAGGCCAGTCCGCATCCCAAGCAATGGCGGCGGTTGGGTTCATCCTTGCACTCTTCACGTGTGTGGTTTTGCACGAATTTGGACACGCCTTTACCGCCCTGCATTATGGCATACACACCCGCGACATCACCCTGCTCCCCATCGGTGGCGTGGCACGACTCGAAAGTATTCCGCAAAATCCGGCTCAGGAATTCTGGGTGTCGCTTGCGGGGCCCGCAGTGAATGGCGCAATCATCGTGGCGATCCTCATTCTGCTTTCACTCAGCGGTGGAATCCATCGCTTGGCCGAGAATGACTGGCTCAAAACCGGTTTTCTTGAACGGTTGATGTGGGTGAATCTCTTCATCGGAACCTTTAACCTGCTCCCCGCGTTTCCCATGGATGGAGGTAGGATTCTGCGTGCGATCCTTGCATCACGCATCGGACGGCCTCGGGCAACTCGGATTGCTGCGACCACGGGTCAAGCAATGGCCATTCTATTTGGTATCATTGGATTTATGAGCAATCCTTTCTTGGTTTTCATCGGCATTTTCGTCTACCTCGGAGCTCAAAGTGAAGCCTCCCAAGTGAAAATCGAATCCACCCTAGAAGGTCTCAAGGTCAGGGACGCAATGATCACCAAGTACCGCACCCTTTCCGCACAGGACACCCTCGCGACTGCGGTGGAGGAACTTCTCGCCGGATCCCAACAAGATTTCCCCGTCTGCAACAATGAACAGATGCTTGGATTGCTCCGCCGAAACGAACTCGTCCAAGCACTCCATGATGGAAGACAAGAGTCGACCATCAGCGAGGTGATGAAGAGCGAATGGAACCCGGTGGACCAATTTGACGACCTCACCCGCACGCTTGAATCCATGACCAGTCTGCAATGCTCAACGTTACCGGTCACCGGAAATGGCAAGATGGTTGGCCTGCTCACCCTCGAAAATATCGGCGAACTCATCTTGATCAACTCAGCGCTCTCCGAAAACCATTTGACTCGGAAGAAAATGCAATCCTAGCACAAAGTGAAATCGGAGAGACTGAGGCCACCCATCAAAATCCTGTTAGCGCAGGAATGCCTCGTGAAGACCACCATCGACTGTAACGATCTGGCCGGTGGTCTTGCTAAGCCGCTGCGAAACAAGGATGAAATAGGCTTCAGCTTGGTCTGCTGGGGTGATCGGTGCCTTCGTCAGCGTGCGGTCCGCATAGAATTGTGCAAGCTTAGTGACGAGCGATTCCGTCGCCTCATCTTCGGTGTATGGAATGCTGTATTTCGCAAGTGACCCGATCACGCGATCACGCGGGAACATCGCTGACCCTTGCACCACCGTTGCAGGAGCCACGCCATTGACTCGAACAAGCGGCGAAAGCTCCATCGCAAGCTCACGCACCAAGTGGTTCGCAGCAGCCTTGGAAGTATCGTAAGCGAGCGAACCCTTCTTCGCGACCGCAGCGTTGGCCGATGTGGTTAGAACGAGCTGCCCGCGAAGGCCTTGTGCTTTCCAAGTCTTGAACGCCTCATCTGCAACGAGGTAACTGCCTATCACGTTAATGTTAAAAGTGAGCGCCCACTTATCGTCCGGAATATGACCGGTGGTATCGCTGGCAACGAAAATCCCAGCGGTCACGCAAATCGAATCAAATCCGCCATAGGCAATCGCAACGTCATCGAGCATGTGACGGATTGATGGGCGATCAGTGATGTTCGCCGCGAGCCCGATGGCCAATCCGCAATTCGACAAGCCCGTGCCAGCCACACCGATGCCAAGGCCATACGTGTCGGTGATTTCCTTAGCGGTCGCGGCTGCGGCATCCGCATTAAGATCCACACAAACCACATGCGCCCCATCCTTCACAAGGCGATGTGCGGTTTCTTTGCCGATCCCGGATCCGGCGCCGATCACGATAATCACTTGGCGCGCGAGCTCCTTTTCAGCGGGCATCCGCTGGAGCTTCGCCTCTTCTAACAACCAGTATTCGATGTCGAATGCCTCTTGCTGCGGCAGTGAGATGTAGCGATCGATTGCTTCAGCACCACGCATCACCTCAACGGCACAATTGTAAAACTCCGCAGTGACACGACTCTCGGATTTGTCTTTGCCCCAAGCGATCATCCCAATCCCCGGAATGAGCACCACGGTCGGGTTGGCATCGCGCATTGCTGGGGAATTGTCGTGTTTGCAAGTCTCATAGTATTCTGCATAGTCCTCACGGTATGCTTCAAGGCCGGTCGCAAGTTTCGCCTGAAGGGCTCCGACGTCTTCCGTTTGTGGATTCCAATCAACATAGAGCGGCTTAATCTTGGTGCGGAGAAAGTGATCTGGGCAGCTGGTACCCAGCTCCGCGAGGCGAGCGGCATCGTTTGAATTCACGAAGCGCAGAATCTTTTCATCGTCCTGTACCGTGCCAATGAATCGACGCTTCTTCGAGACCTGACCACGGAACCAAGGTAAAATTTCTGCTAGAATGGCTCGACGCTGATCCGCATCCAACGTCGCATACTTGGCGCCACCAAAAGCGGTTGCATCCCCACCCTTCGCTGCATACTTGCCCTCAATCGCCGCAGCAGCTTTCTCGATGCAATCCAACGTGTAGGTGTAGCAAGATTTCTCGTCATCATCCCACGAGATGAAGCCATGCTGACCCATCATGATCGACTTAACCTTTGGATTTTTTCTAACGATTTCCTGCATCGCAAGTCCGAGTTCGAAACCGGGTCGCATCCATGGCACATAAGCCATCTCGCCACCAAAAATCTCTTGGGTGAGCTGCTCGCAGTTCTCAGATGCTGCCAGCGAAATGATCGCGTTCGGGTGCATGTGATCCACAAACTTCGCGGGAATGAAACTGTGAAGCGGCGTGTCGATCGAAGATGCACGAGGATTCAAATTGAAGGTGGCATGCGTGTACATGCCCACCATGTCATCTTCCGCAGGTGCCTTAAGCCCTTTGTCCTCCCGCGCCAAATAGAGCGCTTGGAGATCCATCAGTTTCTCCTGATAGAGCGATGAAAAATTCTCACGAGTGCTGGTGCGCAGATCACCACCCGAGCCCTTCACCCAGAGCACTTCGATGGACTTTCCAGTTAGAGGATCCTTCTCCATCACCTTCGACGAGGTGTTCCCGCCACCCGTATTGGTGATCCGCTGATCGCTGCCGAGGATATTCGAGCGATAGGCCAGCCGGCCGACGGGGTCGAGAGACGCAGCCTTGGCATCGTCCCAGAGGTGGTTGACGTATTGATAATTGGACATGGTGGTTTTGAATCAAGGATGTTGGGGCTCCACGCGCCGAACCATTTTTGGCTCAGACACTCGTGAACTTGCTTTGTTTTTGTTGGATTTAGTTGACATGTCAAATCAAAAACCAAAAAATACCAACGAAACAAAGATTTCAACAAGCCATGCTCGCGATCGACCGCCAACGCCAGATTCTGAAACTCCTGCACGGAAATGGTTCCCTGCGCACCGCCGAGACCGCTACAGATTTGGGCGTGACCGATGAAACGATCCGCAAGGATTTTGAAATCCTCGAAAAGCGTGGCGAGCTGATTCGGACACATGGCGGGGCAAGCCGACCCGAACGAACCCGCGAGGAACTCCCCTTCACCGAGCGCCAAGCGATCCACCGAGAAGAAAAGCAAGCCATCGCACGCCTCGCCGCAAGTCGCATCAAGGCAAATGAAACGATCTTTCTCGATGCCAGTTCAACCGTGTTGACTCTAACGGGTTTTTTGCCGGACTTCCCACTGACGATTCTAACCAACGCATTGAATGTTTTCACCGCCCTCGCGGACCGGCCAAACATCGACCTGATCTGCCTGGGTGGCACGTTCGATGCGAAATCGCGCTCGTTTGTCGGGTTAAGCGCTGAAAACTCGTTGAAGCGGTATAACATCCACCGGATGTTTTTTTCAGGAAACGGCATCCATCTCGAGCGCGGCATCAGCGAAAGCAACCCTCTGCAAGCTGCATTCAAAGAACGTGTCATTGCAAGCGCCGAGGACGTGGTTTTTCTAGCAGACCACTCGAAGCTCTCTCAGAAATCTGCCTTTTTCTTTGCCGAGGTTAGCGATCTCAGTTGCCTGATCACCGACCGAGTGGACAACGAATTCGCTAGAGAACTGGAAGGACAAGGCGTGGAAGTCCTCCACGGAATTTGAGATCCACAAGCTGTTAGAGCTTAAGGAAATTCTCCAGTAGCCGCTTGCCGTCCTGCGTGAGAATCGACTCAGGATGAAACTGCACCCCGTGAACCGGATACTCTCGATGTTGCAAGCCCATGATTTCCCCCTCCTCAGTCCACGCGGTGATTTCCAAACAGGCAGGGAGAGTTTCACGTTTCACAATAAGCGAGTGATAGCGTGTCGCCTCGAATGGATTCGGCATGCCGACAAATACACTTTTGCCCGCATGCTGGATCGGCGAGGTCTTCCCATGCATGAGACGATCGGCGCGAACCACATCGCCACCATACACTTGGCCGATCGATTGATGACCAAGGCAAACCCCGAGAATGGGCGTCGTGGTCCCCATTTCCCTAATCAGCTCGCAGGAAATCCCCGCTTCATTGGGTGTGCATGGCCCGGGCGAAATGCAGATCCGCTCAGGGCGCAGTGCCTTAACGTCATCGACGGTAAGAACATCGTTGCGGAAAATTTTCATCTCCGCACCGAGTTCACCAAAGTATTGAACCAAGTTATAGGTGAACGAATCGTAGTTATCAATGATGAGAAGCATGGCGATAAAATCCTCAGTTAGATATTCGGCGTCAGTCTTTAAGAGTGCGGGCGAGTGCGATGGCACGCAGCATTCCCTTCGCCTTATTAACAGTTTCTTCGTATTCGTAGGTCGGATTCGAGTCCGCAACGACACCCGCACCCGCTTGGACATAGGCTTTGCCCCCCTTGAGCAAACACGTCCGCAGGGTGATGCATGAATCATGCGATCCATCGAAGCCAAAATACCCGACTGCACCCGCATAGGCACAGCGCTTATTTTTTTCTAATGAATTGATGATCTGCATCGCTCGAATCTTCGGGGCTCCACTGACGGTACCTGCTGGGAAAGTCGCTCGTAGCACATCATAAGCGCTGTGGGATGGATCAAGTTCGCCTGAAACATTTGAAACAATGTGCATCACATGGCTATAGCGCTCGACGATCATGAAATCGTCCACGCTGACCTTGCCGTGCTTTGCGATGCGCCCAACGTCGTTGCGCGCAAGATCCACAAGCATCAAGTGTTCGGCGCGTTCCTTCGGATCTGCTAGAAGATCGCTTGCCAACGCATCGTCCTCCTCCACCGTTTTACCTCTCCAGCGAGTTCCTGCGATCGGCCGGATATCAATGCGACCCTCCACCGAGCGCACATGCACTTCGGGCGAGCTACCAACCAACGCGAAATCGCCGAGTTCAAGGATGAACATGTAAGGCGATGGATTGACCAAGCGCAGTGCGCGATAGAGATCCACTGCGGGACGATCGAACTCCGTCTCAAACCGCTGGCTCGGCACAAATTGAAAGATGTCCCCAGCAGCGATGAACTCCTTACCCTCGCGCACCATGGTTTCGAATTCCTCCTGGGTGGTGTTACTCCGGGCGTCGACAGGTTCCACTTTCACAAGACCATTGAGCGCTGGGACATGAAGTGGGCGGTTGAGGATTTCAACGATCGCGGCGATGCGCCCGCGAGCCGCTGCGAAGGCTTCATCGGGGGTTGAAAAATCGTCGATCAATGCGTTCGCAATCACCTGAACCCGGCGCAACCGATGATCAAACACCAGCAAGGTGTCAGCCAACATGAACATGGCATCCGGGATCCCTAGCACATCGGGCGGCGGCGGACCAAGCGTCGATTCAAACTGCCGAACTGCATCGTACGAAAGATAGCCAACCATCCCTCCGGAAAATTGTGGCAGCGCACCGTGAGTTACCGGATGATACGGTGACATCTCGCGTTCTAACGCCGCGAGCACATCGTCCTCGGCCGTGAAGGTCCGGGATTTTGAGCCCTCAGTGATGGTGATTTCCTTGCCGCGGGCTTGGAAAACCAAGCGTGGCCCACTTCCAACAATCGACCATCGCCCGCCCTTTTCCGTGCTCTCGGCGCTCTCCAAAAGGAACGAGTGACAGTTATCCCGCAACTTGAGGTATGCGGACAATGGGGTCTCGAAATCAGCGGCAAGCTGGGTGTAAACGGGCACAACATTGCCCCGCTTCGCCAGCTCAACGAAGGCTTCTAACGATGGTTCTACCGGAATGGGACTCACAACTCCGTGAGCATGCCCGGGAAAACTCCCAGAGCAAGCTCGGAGGGATCTGGATGGAAAAATCTCTGCACTCGATCTCTAGCGAGACGCCGGACCACGGCGATTTTGACGGCCGGAGGCATTGCTGTAATCCCGCGTGCCGCCGTTGTTTCCTCGCCGATTCCCGCCTCCTCCTTGGCGACGCCCACCTTGCGATTGCGGGGCCTTGCCGCCGCCAGTCTTGATCCTCAGGTGGCGCTCCGCGAGCGCCTCATGGTGCCACTGATGGTCGTCCCAACGCGGGACTGGCATTTTGATGACCTTTTCGATCTCACGAAGGTACTCCAACTCGTCATCGGCACAAAATGAAACGGCCCGGCCATCGGCACCCGCGCGACCCGTCCGGCCAATCCGGTGAACATAGGCCTCAGGCTCATTTGGCAAATCGAAATTGACCACGAGCCCAACGTCCTTCACGTCGACCCCGCGAGCGGCGACATCCGTAGCGACCAACACGGGAGTTAGACCTTTTTTGAAGCGCTCCAGCGCTTTCTCGCGTTGAGCCTGGGATTTGTTTCCATGAATCGCATCTGCAGGAAAACCTGCTGCACAAAGACTCTTCGCCAGCTTATTCGCTCCATGCTTGGTCCGGCTAAAGACGATCGTCAGTTTCCCTTCGACCGCATCGGCTTGGCCACGCAACAATTGCTCCAGAAGCGGCTTCTTGCTCTCACGGTCAACAAAGCACACTTGCTGCTCAATCCGCTCTGCGGTGGTGGTCTCTGGCGCGATGCTGACACGGGCGGGATTGCGCAGAATCGTCTGGGCAAGCTCGACAATGTTAGGGGCGAGAGTGGCGGAGAAAAACAACGACTGCCGATTCGATGGTAAAAGCGAAACGATCCGCTTCACATCGCGAAGGAATCCCATGTCTAACATCCGGTCGACTTCGTCTAATACAAAAAATTCAACGCTGGACAGATCGACTGCCCGTTGCTCGATTAGATCGAGCAGGCGTCCGGGAGTGGCCACTAACACATCGACACCACCGCGCATCGCGGAAACTTGCGGGTTTTGTCCAACGCCACCGTAGATCAGTGTTTGGCGGAATCGGACATGTTGGCCGTAGGTGGTGAAACTCTTGCCCACTTGACCCGCAAGCTCGCGCGTCGGCGCAAGCACCAGCGTGCGGCAGGATTTCGGGCGCACTTGGCGTGGATTCGAGTGGATTGCGTGAAGAATCGGCAGAGCGAAACTCGCGGTTTTCCCGGTGCCAGTCTGAGCGCAACCCAGAAGATCGCGTCCTTCAAGGAGCAAGGGGATTGCCTGCGCCTGAACGGGCGATGGCGTTTGATAATTCAGTTCGCGCAATGCGCGTTGGAGGGGCGCAGCCAATGGCAACGCCTCAAATTCAGTCGGGGTCATGTGTGTAATTGGCCTGCCTAGCCCATCTGGGGCTGCAGGCGGTGTCGATGAGCAGTTTAGGATTACCTCAAACAATCTCTCATCGATGAAGACCGGAAAAGGGCGGAGCCAATCAACTGACCCCCCGACACCCCGAAGGGTGACAACACCAATCGGTAGTAGCATCTGCAGCATTTGCAAGACTTTTCCCAAGCTTGCATGCGGGACAGCCTAACGCCACGATCACACGCATGGCTGAAAGGACACTTTTCGAAAAGATTTGCGGCAAAGAAATCCCTGCGACCATCGTGTACGAAGATGACCGCTGCATCGCTTTCCATGACATTGCGCCACAAGCTCCGGTCCACATTCTAGTGATTCCGCGCAACCCCATTCCGCGTGTCGGTCTTGCCGGGCCTTCGGATGAATCCCTGCTTGGCCACCTGCTGTTAGTCGCTGGAAACGTCGCCCGGGCCGAAGGCATCGCTGAGTCAGGATTCCGCCTCGTGATCAACAACGGTCACGATGGCGGCGAAGCGGTTCCACACTTGCACATTCATTTGTTAGGTGGCCGCCCGCTGCAATGGCCACCCGGTTAGATCCCGACGAATGTTCCGCAACCTCAACAAACTGCTGATCACATCTCTCGTGGCGAGTACCTCTTGCGCGTTTCACCCCACCTCCAACTCATCAGCACCTGTGAAGCCAATGAAAACGTTCACCAGTTCTGAATCACCCACATCATCCCCAACCTCGACCCCAAGGGTGAAACGAGTGGTACTGGTTCATGGATTTCTCGATACCGATTCATGCTTTAAAATGCTTCGGAGAAGGCTCGAGGGGCGCGGTTTCGATTGCTTCGTGCCCAATCTAAAACCCAACGATGGCCGCGGTGGACTTGAAAATATTGCGGCGAGACTCAAACAGGACATCGACACGAGGTTCGGTGCGGCGGAGCCCATCAACGTGGTGGGCTTCAGCATGGGTGGACTCGTCAGCCGACAGTACCTTCAAGAACTCGGCGGTGCCACACGCTGTGAGAATTTCATCACGATTTCATCGCCCCACCATGGCACTCTCACCGCGTTTCTCTATCCATCGCTTGGCGCGAAGGACATGCGTCCAGGCAGCCGGTTTCTCACCAATCTGCGTAAAACGCAGGACCGCCTCGAACCCATCCAGATCACCTCATACCGAACCCCCATGGATCTCATGATTCTACCAGCCAAAAGCTCGATCTGGGACTGCGCGGAAAACGTCGAGTTCCCAGTCCTCATGCATCCGCTGATGCTCATTTCAGATCCAGTACTCTCGGACATTGAGCGTCGGCTGATGCGATAAATCTAGCAAAACCCTCCCGCCTCAAGACCTCCGAAAACGTTTCTATTAGATTTGATCTCACTGCTTGCGGAATCGAGCAATGGGTGACTGCGCGCCTTCAGAAACCGCATAGAGCAATATCCCATCATTCGTGAAGGCAACCGACTCCGCCTGACCAAGAAAATGCGGCATTCGCGATGCATAAGGTCGAGCAAATGCAGTCGCCCAGCTTTCATTCGGCGCTCGTGGAAATAGAAAGATTCCATAGTACGTGATGACCGCAGCCTGCGAACGATCACGAGCAATCGTGAGACCTGTTGGTTGATTTGAAACCGGAACGAGTTCATCGAACGGCGATCTAACCAAAACCTTGCCAACCTTTCGCGCGATCTGCACGCCGCCTTTCGCGGGCGCTCTCAGAGGCAATTCGTACACCAGTGGTGGTAGCGTTCGCTTGCTGATGAGAATCACCTTGCCCATCGCCACATCCACGCCGATGGCTTCACAATCTCTTGGGCCGTCTTCGTAGCGGAATTCGATTTGCCATGCTGGAACCGCTTTTCCATCGAGAGTCTGACCAGTCTTAGGCAGCGTCGGTTCGCGCATCACATACAACCTGCAAGATTTGCGCTTGGCTCCGTTGTCGCCGATGTCAGCCACTAACAGATAGGAATTCTGATCCAACGAGAATGCTGCTAGATCTTCCCAGTCGATGTTTCGGCTGTCCTTCAGTCGCACCACGCCACGACTTGTTCCATCAACTTCCATCAAATGAATATCGGGGGTTGCGCCACTATCATTGAGTACCCACAGGAACTGAGGATTCGACGGAGAAACCGCCAAACCGCTTGCCTCAAGAACTGCAGACGATTGAATCCGGTGACGCTCCGCAACCGAAGTGAACTCGCCTGCATCGGCGCTGGATGCCAAAACCGTATGACAAAGGATTGCACCAATGACTATCCGGATTGAAACCCACTTCGCCATAAAACATTCGCGCAAACTCCTCATTTTTTCGCCTCCAAGAGTATCCGGTCATGGCTCCTCTGTAGGATCCTCAATCACCTCAAATTCCCGCACTGGGATCGCACGAGCAACCGGCGGCTTCGTCACCGGAATCTCTGGAAGTGGCGGGACTGCACCATCCTCATTGCCACGAGGCACGAACTGCCCCACCTCGAGTGGATCGACGGGGAGAGCTTTTAAAATCGGCACCCCTGACAGTCCATCAGGATCGGTCGGAATGCTCTCTTGAGGTGCTCCATCCACAGGATTAGCCTCTGCGCCAACGACCAGTGCCTTCTGTGGCGGCGCAATGCTATCCGCGATGTCCTCTTGGATGCCTTCGAAAAACTTACGGACCATCGGTGCTGCCATGCGGCCACCGGACACTACTTCACCGGGGCGCCCCTCATAAAGCACGGCAAAGGCGTAGCGAGGATTCTCTAGCGGCAAAAATCCGGCAAACCATGCGAGGCGCTGGTTCTTCGCCTTTGGCCCCCATTGCGCGGTCCCTGTTTTCCCACAGAGCGTCGTATATTCTAGGCCTGCCCCATGCCCTGTACCACCCCCAGAATTGACGACGTCCGCCATGCCTTGCCGGACCACTTCGATGCTTTTTTGATCCACACGCAACTCGTTCTTGCGCTCGGGCATCGGTGCCTGAATCACCCGCCCACGCGAATCTTGAACCTGCCGAATCAGCCGAAGTTTGGGAAGCGCCCCTCCATTAGCGATCCCTGCCATCGCCTGCGCAACTTGCAGTGGCGAGGCTAACAGACTCCCCTGCCCTATCGATAGATTGGCGGTGTCACCGTCGAGAATCTTGCGTTTTTCATTCTTCAGCATCCACGCATCATTCGGCACTAACCCAGGACTCTCCCCGATCAAGGGCAAACCCGTCCGATCCCCATAACCTAACTGCCGTGATAAATTCAGGAAAGCCGAGGAACCCACACCAATTCCTACCTGATAGAACCACGTGTTGCACGACCGTGCGAGCGCTCGCTTCACATTGATCGAGCCTTCAGGAATCTTGGTCCAGTTATTGA
Source organism: Akkermansiaceae bacterium (assembly GCA_026461385.1). Taxonomy (GTDB): domain Bacteria; phylum Verrucomicrobiota; class Verrucomicrobiia; order Verrucomicrobiales; family Akkermansiaceae; genus Luteolibacter. The sequence goes on along the minus strand of JAPJNB010000019.1, from coordinate 5,008 downwards.
ACGTCGCCGTCCCAACATTGATCGCCGCCGGACAATCGATCAGCGAATCTTCAGTGACCGTCCCACGGTCGAGCGCCGCAAGGGCCACGATCGGCTTATAGGTTGACGCCGGTGGATACGCCGACTGAAACGCCCTACCAAAAAGCGGCTGCGCGGGATCATCCCCGAGCGCCTTGAACTCGGCTTCATTGATATTAGGAATGAAGCGATTCAGATCAAAAGAAGGGCGCGAAGCCATGACAAGAACCTCGCCCGTTACCACGTCGATCATGATGAAAGCCCCACGCTTGCACCCCTCTCGCAAAGTCTGCTCCGCAAGCTTCTGCCAACCCAGATTGAGCGTGGTCACCAAGGTCCCACCTGCGCGTGGACGCTTCACCTCCTCTTCTAACAGCTTATTGCCATTTTCATCAAACAACAATCGCTTCGTACCGGGCTCGCCGGTCAAATGAGAGTTGAAAAGCTTTTCGAAACCAGCGCGCCCCTCGGACTCCTCCCACATGGGTTCGTTAAAATTGATGGGTCCCGTAGGAAGCTTACCGATGCTGCCCGCATAGCCGATGATGTGTGCTGCTAGATCACCTTGCGGATAAAACCGTCGATAGATCGGATGCAATACCAACCCCGACATGAGCTTCGATTCAATTGCGCTGGCTTGCTTGGCATCAAGGCAGCCACTCACCGCCAATGGCAACCACCGCCGATGCCGATAGTGCTCAAAAATTTCGTCATCGGTCAGCGGCACCTGACTCTTCACGAGGGTCCGCAAGGCATCGATCCTCGTCCGCGCCCAGTTGATCACAAACTCACGCTCCGCATTTTCAAACTGCTGAAATAGCACAGCGACCTGATAAGCCACCTGCGTCTGTGCGATCGGCAATCCATCGCGGTCCACAATCTGCCCGCGTGGCGCTGGGATCTTTAGCGTCAACGCCCTTGCATCCTTGCGGGTATTGATCGCTCCATCCGCCGCATTTCGCGGGACTGGACTATCGGAAACCGTCTTGCTCTGCGCCGAATCCAATGATGGCGCCCCTTCAACACAATTCGAAACTACTACCCAAACCGTAGCAAAAATCCATCGCCGAAAAGAACGTAAAATCCCCATTTGACCGAACAAATCGTAACGCCCCCAATTTCCGAAAGCAACGATCAATACCTTAGAAGGTGCGGTCCGCGCGGGCCCCATTCCGCCAAACCCGCTGAAAACGATCAGATGCCCGCAGATTTCAGCAACGCCTGAATGTCAAATTCAGCCCGACGAGGGGTGCGGCTCCGCAGCGCATTTGCCTCGCGATCGTCGCCGAAATCCTTTCTGGCAGCATTCCATGCCACTTTGCGTCCGAGTTTCATGCTGATCCATGCGGCGGCGCATGCTTCCAAACTGCATGCAGCTTGGTCGACGGGTGCGATTGGATCCTCGTTGCGCACGATGGATTCGAGCCAATTCCGATAATGGTTCGCACTCTTCGGCATCCTCATGCCGCCGGGGCTCAAGGGTGACAGCAACTTCGGGTCGCTGGCACGGAGATCGCTCCCTGCCGCACCCGAGATGTTTGGATCGCTTGCGGTCACCCTGCCCTCGCTCCGTGTGCAAAAAATCCAGCCCTCGTCGCCTTCAAAGGTCAGCCCGTTTTCAAACTGATCATCCAGAATCACCTGAACACCATTAGGATACTGCATCTCGACATGATACCCACTGTGAACCGTCCATACATCGTCCTTCATGAACTGCGCCTTGGCATCCACACTGGATGGCCCGCCAAGCTCTTGACCCATCGCCAAGTGCGCGATGTCAATGTGGTGAGCGCCCCAATTGGTAATCATCCCGAGACCAAAGTCTTCGGTGGTAATCCAGCCAGGACGAGCATTAAAACTAGACTGAGAATGGCAGTGCCCCTCCATGTAATCTTGCTGAGGGGCCGACCCGAGCCAGGTGTCGTAGTCAAAATTTGCGGGCACCGGCATCGCTGTGGGCCGCTTTCCACTTGGCTTGTCCTTGCCGATCCCGATCTTCACGGTCTTGAGGTGTCCGACACGCCCATTGCGCACGGCTTCGACTGCCGCACGGAATGCGAGAAAGGGACTCTCCGAACGCTGCTGAGAGCCAGTTTGAAAAATAACCTTCCGACTTCTAACAGACTTTGTTAGAGCAATGCCTTCGGCGATGTTGTACGCGAGAGGTTTCTGCCCATAGATATGCTTTCCAGCAAGTGCTGCCGCCACACCAACGAGCCCGTGCCAATGATCCGGCGTGCTGTTTACCACCGCGTCGATCTCGTGGTTTGCCAGCAACTCGAGGTGGCTGGAGTAAACCTTCACCTCGACCACCGACTCACCCTTTGCCTTGTAGAAATTCTCAACGACTTCCTTGGCGTGGGCCGCACGCCTGCTGTCCAAATCACAAACTGCCACCACGCGAGCAAGGCTCTCGGACAAGATCGTTTTCATGTCCGCCAAGCCCATCCGCCCACAACCGATCTGCGCAACTTGAATGCGGCGATTCGGCGAGTCCGCTGCGAACAACGACCCAGAAAAAATGCGGGGAATCGCAATGAGTCCGGCAGTGCCGCTGATTGCGGTTTTCATAAAGTGGCGACGTGGGTTCATGATGGTAAAGGGGTAAAATTATTTTTTCGAAAAATCGCGGATCTTCACATTGCGATAAGAGACTTGGTTTCCATGGTCTTGAAGAAGGATGTGACCCTCATCCAACTCGCCGAAGGCTGACCACTTGCTGTATTTGCTACCCGCGACTGCCTTGCGCCATTCATCAGACTTGCGGTCAAACTCGACGGTCTTCACGCCATTTAACCAAAAAGTGACGTGCATCCCCTCCGACAAAATCCTCGCATGGCTCCATGCACCTACCGGATAGATGCGCTTGTTTTTCGGCGCCCTGATCAAGTCATACAGCGACCCAATTGTACGATTGCCGTCGCGCCCAAGCTTTGCGTCCGGATGAATTTCATCGTCAAGAATCTGGAATTCAGGCCCGATTGCCGAACCTTCACCCTTGTTCATGTCGGGATCCACAAAAATCTTGATGCCACTGTTCGCACCAGGCGTGATCTTAAAATCCACACTCAACTCGAAATCCGAAAATTTATTTTTCGTGATGATGTCGCCTGCTGCGGCAGATTCTGCACCTCCAGTCTCGCCCACGACTAGCACACCACCCTCCATCGCCCATCCCTCCTTCGGAAATTCAGGGCCACGCGCACTGCGCCATCCAGCATTGGTCTTGCCATCCCACAAAAGCGCCCACCCCTCAGCCTTTTCAGCATCTGTTAGAACGTTCTGCGGTGCAGCATCCACCTCTTGGATCCGCAAATTGCGCCAACGAACTTGCGAACCATCTTTGTCAGCCTCCTTGTTGATCCCATGAACCTGCAAGGCGATGAATCCAGATTCAGTCACTCCGTCACGAATCGACGCACACGGCGTGCCGTTAAGAGTGGTCTTGATCGAATCACCAATCGCTTCAACCCGAACCTTGTTCCAATCGCCCTGCTTGAACAGCGCGCGGCCTTGATCCGTGAAAGCTTTTGGATCCCCTCCCAAGACCCCAGGGTACAGCCAACCTCGGCGAGATTCATCATAGATCCCACCACTCCACCAGCGATCTTGTTTCGGATTGGGATCGATCTCAATCTGATAGCCGTGAACTCGTTCCGCAGGTATCACAATTTGCTTCCCGTCCCAGACAAATGATCCTGGAGCGGTTAGACTATGGCTGCGAATTTGCACTCCAGAATTGAGGCGCGGGTCGACTTTAAATTCGTATTCAAGGACGAAATCACCGTAGTCTCTACCGGTGCAAAGAAAACTATTTGGGGTGTTGAGTGTTGATGTTCCAACGATGCAGCCATCTTCAACGGCGTACTTCGCAACACCGCCACGCTGAATCCAGCCGTTGAGGTCTTTGCCATTGAAGAGATTGGACCAACCATCGGCAGCAAGAGCGGCACCACAGGTGGCGATTAATAACAACGGAGCGCGTAGAATCATCATGAGAAAGGGCTTTTTAAAAAGTTAGAGCTTGATACGAGAGCAACGCAACAATCTTGTGGGTTTTCACTGCGATGTGGTTTGAGTTTCAGACCGTGCCCCAGTATGTCAAGGATGGATCGCAGACTGGCCTCGCGTAAATGCGTGACCGAATCCCGGCTCCCAATTTCTAGTGCAAATTTGCATGGTGGCTCTCAACAGAGTCCAAATTCAAGCCTCCGCCGAGTTCCAGCTTTGCAAGGGTCCACGCCGCAATCTCCTCAACCTCCGCGATCGAAGAAACCTGACAAAGTCGCAGCCGCAACTCTTTGGCCCCAGGGAATCCTTTGCAATAAGCCATCAAACGCGAACGCATCGCCGTCAGAGTCTGCTTTTCGTTGCCATTCCTGCGGCTCTCGACGGCCAAACGACAGTGACGAATCACCAACTCCCAACGCTCCTCCACCGTCACCTCAGGAAGCACCTGCCCAGTCTCGAGAAAATGCTTCGCCTCGCGAAAAACCCACGGGTTCTGCATCGCAGCACGCCCGATCATGACCCCTGAGACGGCCGTATTCCGCCGCTTCACGAGGTCAGCACCACAGGTGATGTCGCCATTACCGATCACAGGGATCCGCACGGCTCGCGCCACGGCATCGATCACCTCCCAATTCGCCTCGCCCCCGTACCCTTGCGCACGAGTCCGACCATGAACGGCAACCGCCTGCATCCCGCAATCTTCAAGGATTTTCGCGACCTCAACTGCATTGACCGAGTTTTCATCCCAGCCGATCCGCATCTTCGCCGTAACCGGCACATGGTCACCCACCGCCTTTGCCACCCCCGATGCCACTGACGCCAATATCGGGCAATCCCGTAGCAACGACGAACCACCATTCCTCGCAACCACCTTGTTCACCGGGCAGCCAAAGTTGATGTCGATGAAATCTGGCCGCTTCCAGTCAATGATCTTCTTGGCCGCTTCCCCCATCCTCTCGCCATCCGCGCCGAACAACTG
>JAPJNB010000209.1 GCA_026461385.1 Akkermansiaceae bacterium | reverse complement strand
GGGAAAAGTGTCTGTCCCCCGGGGCGCCCGTCCCTGTCGAATTCAAGAGGAGGTGCAAGCAGCAACTCGGCGAGTCGGAGGACTGTGTGTTTCATGGCGGTGTATTCGGTCATGGTTGGGATCTCGTTGTGAACTTCCACTCTCCGAGCACCGGCATGCCGAGGAACTTCATGTTCTCCACGTCGTGAAAGGCTCCTTTGTCCACAGTGACCGAATACGTCGTTTTCGCTTCCACACCGGCGGGAAACCGGACGATTACGGTCTTGTCGTCAGGACACGAGACGGCATCGGATTCGACCAACACCGACGCTAGCTTCTGCCGGTCGCTCAGGCGATGGAGACTGATGGTGCCGGCACCCTTCTTGATTGGACGATCAAACTCGATCCGGCACTCCAAGGCACCCACCGGGACTTGATCGCCACCGTGACGGGGCGAAAACGTCTTCGCTTGGGGGTAGCTGGCCTTCCAGGTGACTCGGCCCTGACGTTTCGTGAGGTCGAGCCACACGCTGGCGTATTGGAATTCCCGCGTGTAGGTGAAGCCGTTTTTGACCGCCGGTCCTTGGGGCGGACCAAGCGGCTTCTTAAACTCCGGAAAGTTCGGGGCCCATGCCTGAAAGTCCTCTGTCGCCTTGTAATCACCCTGGTATTGGAAGTAGGAGTATCGCTCGGCGCATATTAGAAACATGGCCAGCTTATACTCGAAGTTGTTGTAGCGGGTGCTGGAAGCGTCGGGCGCTGCGGGATCGGCGCCATCGGCAGTCACCTTGATGTCTTTGTCATCCGCTGCTTCCAAATGCATCATGATGAGTTTGCCCGCCTGGGCTACCTGCTGCACGGCCTGAATTCCCGCAGCCAAATACTCTTCGTAGGAATGGATTTGGGGCGGCAGCTTGCCGTGGTGGTCAAACCATTCCAAATAAGATCCGTCGAGATATTTCATCACCTCGGGGATCGCGCTTGCCTCCTTGTCAGCTCTGAGAAAATTACCGATGCGGATTTTGCCGCAATTCCCCGAGCGCTTAACGTGCTCGTCCATCATCTGGTGATAGGCGGCGATGAAATCCGTGGGTGGATCCTGTCCGGTGGCTCGCTTTACCGCAGCGTAGCTCACCACCTTCGCATAGGCGTCAAAGAAAATCCCATCGAAAATTGGCATCTTCAGGGTCCTCTCGACATCTTGGATCCAATACTCCCTGACCTCGGCTTTGCGCAAATCATACAGGGGCCGCTTATTTCTCCCGGAACCGTTAAGCTCGGGCTTTCCGTTGCTATACAAGAACCAGTCGGGGTGGTCACGAAACAGCGGGTCTGCTATACCCTCAATATGCAAGACTAGGTTCTTGTAACCCACGATAATCAGGTTGGGATTGAACCTCTTTACCTCGGCAGCCATGGCCAAAGCCTTCTCATTGACATCGGTCTGCAGGAAGTCATGCCGCGCGATACGGGCGTAATCGTCGTCGGTCCATGGAGTCGGCTTGTGCATGAACAGGGCGCGGGAAACGGTGTCCCAGGAGAATGCCGGTAGGTGAGTAAGAACTTGCGCCGTCTCTTTTGGCTGGGCCTCTGCAGCGTGCAGCGCGACCAGCGGATTCAGAAGCAGTGCGGCAAGGAGCAGGAGTGTGTGTTTCATGATCTTGGATGGAGGTGGGTTTACTTGGCCGCTCCCAATTTGCGTTTCTTCGCTGCCTCGGCTTCCTCTCCACCGGGCGAAGATTGCGGGTCCATGCGTTTGAGCATGGCTTCATCCGGGCCGCCGCCGAATTGCTTCCAGTAAAGCTCTTTCATGGGATTCATCTTCGGAGCGACGACGTTTTCATTCACCAGCATCGGCTGCACCTCGGTCCACCATTGGTCATAGGTGGCGCGCAGACCGGCGACGACCTCGGGATGTTCGGCGATGACATTCTTGGTTTCGCCTGGATCGCCCTTGAGGTCGTATAGCTCGGCGTTGTTCACCAGCGTGAAACGCGAGTTCTGGATCGCGCACTTGGTGTATTTAGATTCCGCCGCCTGGCCCTTTGCCCAGCGACCGACGTGATGCACGAGCGTGCGGTCCGCCCACTCGGCCTTGGGGTTCTTGAGCAGAGGAAGCAGACTGCGGCCTTCGACTTGTTGCTTCACCTCGGCGCTCAGCGTCGCGCCGGTGATCTCGGCGAGCGTCGGGAAAAGGTCGAGGTGTGCGCTGAGCGCAGCGCACTCCGTACCGGCACGGATGCCGCCGGCGGGCCAGCGGAAGAAACACGGCGCACGCGTGCCTCCCTGGTACGGCGTGACCTTGCTGCCCTTCATCCCCGCATTGAAAATCTTGCAAGCCTGAGCGAAACCGCCGTTGTCGGTACCGAGGTAAATGACCAGGGTGTTGTCATCGATACCCCACGCGTTGAGCTTTGCGAGCAGTGCGCCGAAGTTCGCATCGATGTTTTCCAACATCCCGAAGAATTTCGCGACATCCTCAGACACGCCAGGTTTTCCAAGGTATTGCTGATAGTATTGCTCCGGCAAGACCCACGGGCCATGTGCGGCGTTCAGCGGGATGTAGGCAAAGAAGGGCTGCTTCACCTCGCGCTTCGCGTCCATCCACTTAATAGCCTGAGCGAAAAAGAGGTCAGTGCAATAGCCCGTCGTCTTCTCCCATTTCCCATTGTGCCAAAGCGCGGGATTGATGTTGGTGTTGCCGGGGGCGTCGCCGCAGGAACCGGGAAAAGTCTGTCCGATGCCTCCTCCTCCATGGATATACACTTCGTCAAATCCGCGATTCTCTGGCCGATAGGCCTCCTCATCACCGAGATGCCATTTCCCGAAAATGCCCGAGGTGTAGCCGACACTCTTCAGCATTTGGGGCAGGGTGAAGGTCTTTAGATTCATTCGCTCACGTTCCAGGATGGTG
>JAPJNB010000208.1 GCA_026461385.1 Akkermansiaceae bacterium | reverse complement strand
GTGAAGGAGAAGATGCACACTGGCACCGAAAAGGTCAGCGAAGAAGCCAGAGAACTTGGAGAAAAAGCCAAGGAAAAGGCCACGCAAGCCGCCGAGGCCACCCGCAAAGCGGTGCATGAAGCGACGAAGCCTGCCGAGCCTCCGAAGGAATTTATCCCGCAATCCACTATCCAACCCAGTCCTCCCCCAGCCCCAGAACCGACTCCACCTCCTGCCGATGGCCCAGTCGTCCCACGTTAGATTCATCAACGGCGCGTGCAACCTGCCCGCGCCGCTTCTCTCGCTTCTCTCAGCTAAAACTCACATCTGCGAACCAGACCCGAGTGAAGGCCCGCTGTCGGCTTGAACTGATCGCCGCAGATGGGCTGGGGACCGATTTTGCACGGGCAAATTCGCGAAACGAGTTGCTACCAGCCGCTGTCCCGCCGCTGCCCATGGCGCAACCCTAAATAACCCAGATTCATAGAAGTACACTTTGAACATAAAAGCAATACGCTGTATTCCTTGCTACTAGATAAATGAACTTTCCTTCGAGTGAGATCCGAGAAGGCGGTGACCACCAGGCTTGAACCGGACATCATCAATTACTTCAAGTCGCTTACCAAAGAGACCGGCATTCCCTATCAAAACCTAATCAACCTCGACCTTCTAGACTGTGCCAAGGCAGGGCGCAGGCTGTCGATGACTCGGAAAAAATGATTTCTGGGTCACCTCATTTCAAGCACACTCGAAAAGCTTCCCAGATTTGTTAGAACGCCATACGTCCGGAAAAGCCGCATCGTTGAAAAATATACCCAGAGGATTATATTTCGCATCCTCTCTTGGCCACTTGCAGTGTCGAATGGTAGGTCATAGCGGAGTGACGATCCAGAAGGTTTTGTCACCTCACCAATGAACCGCATTACCGTGATGCTTGCCCATGATGGAGTGGTGAGCACGTGATTCTTCGATTGATTCGCTAATACCGTGAGTGAAAAGGTACCGCCGATGCCCCCGCGAACAAGTCGTTCACCTTGCTACTGCACCTTCAAGACGCTGCTCGAGAGTTGGGGTAGTAGGCACGTTTGGGTTTAGGCAAGCCCACCCCCTCCTGCAGCTAGGCTACCGACTCTTTCACCGGTTTTCACTCCAACAGCAAATGCACAGCAATCATTTAACTAAAAAAATACAGTCCCCGATAGCGCGGGGACTGTATCACTTTCTGATCACAGAGTTTCGATAGATTGTCGTTATTTGGCAGCCGATGCCACTTCGCCAATCGATGTGGAAGAGATGTCTTCCGCGCCCCCCTTTTTAAGAATTTCTTTAGCACGCGACACCTCGTCACCCGTCACGGTATGGACAGAGATGAGGATATTTCCTTCGGCGATGCGGTTCTCATAGCGCTTGGCTTCGATCTCGGGGATACCCAGGCCGATCAATGCACCCGCAACACCGCCTACGGCAGCACCGGCGGCCGCACCACTCAGAGCGGCAAGAAGAGGGCCAGCAGCAACCAGCGGTCCCACACCTGGAATCGCCAAGGCACCGATGCCGACTAGCAGTCCGAGAGCTCCTCCCAGCACGCCACCGGTGGCAACACCGGTCACCGCACCTTCAGGAGCCTTGGTGTTTTTCTCATGGGAAAACTCATGCGTGGTTCCCTTGTCTGGAAAAAGGACAGAGATGTCGTTCGTGGAAAATCCCGAACGCGTGAGACTGTCAACGATGTGTTCGGCTTGGCCTTCCGAGGTTGAGATCGCATATACTGATTTATGGTTCATGGCTTTGGTTGGTTGGAGTTCTAATTGAGACTTAGTTCGCTTACTTGGATTTCATGGTCAGCTCATCGATTATCTTGTCCGAGCCGGCATGATTCTTGGCAATTTCGAGGATGGCCTGATGTTCGGAATGATTTTCCACCACCCCCTTCAGATAAACATGCTCGTCCTTGGTAATGATCTTGATGTTCTTCGAGTCAAAGGATAGGTCCGCCGCCATGATGTCGACACGAATGCCCTTGGTGATTTGAAGGTCCTTGTCGCTAGTCCCCTGATCGGTGGGCATCATGCCATTCTTATTACGCTCCTTCTTATTCTGCGCAGAGTTGTCGGGAGCGGTATGATTACTGTCATCATCTTGGTCGTCATCGAAGGACTCACGATAGTTGCGAAGTTTTTCGGTCGAGGTGCCTTCGTTGTAGTCCGGCCATTCGTTGGATTTAAACTGGGGAGCTTTAGTCAACTGCTCTTTGGTGAGCTTGGTTTTGAACGCATTGGCATTCGTATCATATCGAAGGATGGAGACGGGTACCGCACTGAGTGTATCTGCGATGCCCAAGAAGCCGCCCGACGAGATGACCACCGCGAGGATTTCTCCGGATTTCATATCAAGGATCAGGTCCTCGACTTCCCCGATGGTCTCATCGCCCGCATTTTTCACTTTCAGGCCCATCACTTGAGAGGCGCGCCAAGATGAGGCGTTGCCTTTAGTGCCCGGAATAGGAGCTATCAATTCGGCTTGTTTGTCGGCGTCCGCGAACGAGGTCAACGGCGTGAATAGGGAAAGCAGGGAAAGGATAAGACTTCGTTGCATGGTTTTCATAAATTTCTAGGAGTTCGGTCCCGTATTGCGGGTTCTCTCCTTATCGCAATTAGCGTGCCGATTCTGCGATGCGATCGATTGCCAATGCTGCATAAGCATTCGAGCGTGTTTCATGCAATCGACTTTCTCCAGACATCGTGCAACCTGCACTTATCACTGTGCACGCTGCGAATCTTCGATGTAGCTGAGGCCCAACGGTAATTTCCTAGCAATTCACTTTTCTCGAACTAGCATATGGACTCAATGAGCACCCTTTCGCCATGGACTAATGCCTACCAAGGTTCGCTGACCGCCGATGCCCTCGCGATGCCTGTTCACTGGTACTATGACACGGCAGCACTCCGTGAGGAATATGGTACGGTGGATCATTTTATGGAGCCGAGACATCCTCACTCCGGAAGCATTCTCTGGCGTTCCGAATACCAAGCGCTCAACGCGAAGGGGGATATCCTCCGCGATCAGGCCCAGTATTGGGGGATGCGTGGGGTCCATTACCACCAGTTCCTCAAGGCCGGTGAGAACACCCTGAATTACCGCCTCGCCCGTGAGCTTTTCGCCTTTGTGAATGAAAGTGGCGGTTACGACCCCGACGCCTGGCTTGAGCGCTACATTACCAGAATGCTGGAACCCGGATGGCATCGCGACACCTATGTCGAAGAATACCACCGAGCCTTCTTCACGCGTTATTCAGAGGGGAAAAAGCCAAGAAAATGTGGCATCAGTGACGAGCACATCGGAGGACTCGCAACCGTACCCGCTCTCTGTGCGGCTTTATGCTCTTTGAAACCCGAGACAGAACTTTCGGAATTGAGGATGATCGTGAAGGAGCATGTCGGATTGACTCATGCCCATGCCAATGTTCTCCGTGCCGCGGACACTTTGGTACGCCTCCTCTGGAGAGTCACCGAAGGGATGGAAATTCATGAGGCGATCCGACTGGAGGCCGGTGACTGGATCTCAGGAAATAAATCCGACTCGTGGCTTCACCAGCCCGATGAGCATGTCATCGGCTCCCGCTTCAGCCCCGCCTGCTACATTGCCGATGCGATGCCGGCCGCGCTCTACCTCGTCTGGAAATACCATCACGACTTCTCGGCGGGAATCATCGCCAATGCCATGGTCGGTGGTGACAACTGCCACCGAGGTGCCGTGGTTGGCAGCATCTTAGGCGCGGCCTGCGGGGTGCCTGAGCGATTTCTAACTACCCCTCTTCCTCAAGGCCCGGTGATTTAAGGTGTCCTTCCAGAAGTTTACGGTGTTTCGTCACATTTCCGCCCAAGGACTCCTCCTAGGCAAATCGGATTACCCGGGAAATCGAATCGGTCTAAATTTTCTCGATCACCCGATCCAATCAACCCACAAACATCCGGAAAGTAAGGTTGATCCGAGGTGTAGTGATTTTTTTGGTCTTGGGCATCGTATGAACCCAATGATGCTGGGTCTCCCCCTTCATGACCAAGAGGCTACCATTTTCCAAAAGTACGGAGACGACCTCCTTGGATTCTCGGTGCTTTAATTTGAAGACACGCTCGGCCCCAAAACTCACGGAGGCTATCACGGGATTACGACCGAGAGTCTTCTCGTCATCGCTGTGCCATCCCATCCCTTCAGAGCCATCGTGGTAAAGATTCAGGAGGCAGGAGTTGAACCGATGGGCACACTTTTGCTCGATACGTTCTTTGATGAGCAATAGCCCGGGACTCCAGGGAGAAGCCGTCTTGCTCGTCCCAGAGTAGGAATAGGAAAAGGAGGCATCTCCCATCCATGCAACCTTGCGGGAGAGGATCCGACGCTGGCCGAAAAGCACAACCTCATCTTCCTGCCAAGGAGTCGTGGCCAGCAATTCATTGAAAAGATCCTCCGACTCCGTGCCACTGAAGAGCGATGGGGTGTACTCGACTACCCCGTCTCGGTGCAAAAGTGGGCGATCGCTTTCGTTAAAAAGAGCTGGCTGATTCGGTCTCAAGATCAGTTAGATGAGTGATTCAAAAAACGCGGTTTCCCGACATGACCATAGAGCGACGTCCCAGCGGCGCACAAAGAAAGGTCGGCTTACAATCGGGTTCATGAGCGTCGGTGGAGGATGGAGAGACGATCCTGAAGCGGTGGCGTTGCGTCGGTCAACCTCGGATCAAAGGGCGCGTGTCTGAAGTAAGTTCATGCTTGGTAGAAGCGATGGCGCTAAAAATCCGAGCAATGTTCAAAACGCCACGATGACAAGGATAGGGCTCCTCCGAGGTGGCCTATAAGAAAGAGAAAGCCGGGTCAATCCACGGCCTCCTCGTGAATTACAGCTCCAAGGAGAGCGTAGAAGACCTACTTCTTTTCCTCAACATACCGCGCGAGGCGGTTTGAGAGAATCAGGAAAGTCGGAGCCCAAAGGCCGACAAAGATTCCAAAGAGTTCACCATGGGTGCGAACCTCAAAGCTCACATCCTTACCACCGGCAAAATACCAAATGGCGATGGATCCAAGAACCGAGGCGAGACCAAGTACGAAGCAGAGGTTGCTGAGTTGTTTCATGACCGTTCCTTGATGATCCCCAGAAGAGAGAGAGGCGAGGAAAATCGTGCAAGCAAAACGACTAAATCCTAAAGTGAAAAAAATCCTTCCCTTGCAAAGAAATCAGATATTTTCACTCCAAGATTTTATTGCGTTGAACAAAAATCCAAATCTACTCGTCTTATCGCTCATCTCATTGTCCAGAAAATTGCTGCTGGCACCTCTCATTCCGGGCGCCTCGAGCGTCTTATCCAAATCGACTTATACCCCAAGAAAGGGTCAAAGACTTGGTATCACGATCGTCTTCAAAGGGTTTAGCAAAAGACATCGGGTCAAGACGCATTCACCATAAATTCTCAGTGCTACAATATTATTACAACTCAACACAACACCACAATTAACATATGAACCTGACTTCACAAACCTTGTTTTCTAAAGTGTCTGGGCTAGCCATATTTGGCTTATTATCCACCAGCAACGCATTTGCCGCCAGCCCCGGAGGTGGCGGCGATCTTAAAGCTGACGATGTTGTCGGAATTTCCTTTTGGATTATTTCGATGGCCCTCGTAGCGGCGACTGCATTCTTCTTTTTGGAGACACAGCGGGTTACCCCGAAGTGGAAAACTTCCCTCACGGTGTCCGGCCTCGTGACGATGGTAGCCGCAACGCACTATTTTTATATGCGTCATGTGTGGGTGACCACAGGCAACACGCCAACGGTTTTCCGCTACATTGATTGGTTGATCACGGTTCCTTTGCTGATGGTCGAATTTTACCTCATCCTCTCTGCGATCACCAAGGTTCCTGCCGGCGTGTTTTGGCGTTTAATGATCGGGACGATCGTGATGCTGGTCGGTGGTTATCTCGGCGAGGCCGGATATATGAATACGATGATCGCATTCATCATCGGAATGGCGGGTTGGGCATTTATTCTCTGGGAAATCTTTCTCGGCGAGGCTGGAAAGATCAATGCACAATCGGCACCACCAGCGGTGCAGTCTGCTTTCAGTGTCATGCGCGGGATCGTGGTGATTGGTTGGGCGATTTATCCGATTGGATATTTCCTCGGTTATCTCACTGGAGCGAGTCCAGATAAAAGCATGGTGCTTTTGAATGTGGTTTATAATTTCGCGGACGTGGTGAATAAGATCGCCTTTGGGGTGATCATTTGGATCGCCGCGACGAGCGAAAGCGACAAAGCCCTCAGTCATTCAAAACCTTGATCGAGTTCGCAAGGACGGGAGTTGGATGTTAGTTGCTACAACTCCCTAGCCTTGACGAAACACAGATCATTCACTGCCAGCAGATGGCAATGAATGACCATTCATTGTTTTTCACTCATGAACGCGCGGCCCATTACATCTACCGGTTTGTCGTCGGCAGTCGCGGACGATTTGCTCGATGGGGTGGAAAAGTTGATGCGCCGCTTGATCACTCGCGGCGAGCCCTCCGCAACTGGCCTGTTTTCAAATTCCGCGCAGGCCGCCGTCGGTCATTTGGCCGCAGGCGGTCAACGGGTGCGTGCACGCCTCGCACTCGGAGCAGGCGTTGCGCTCGAACTGGCACCGCAGGACTCCATCGCACTCGCCGCAACTGCCGAGCTTTTGCACAACGCATCGCTTGTCCATGACGACTTGCAAGACCGCGAAAAGATCCGGCGTGGCAATCCGACGGTGTGGGCGGCCTATGGCGACGAGGTTGCGATTTGCACCGGAGACCTTATCCTGTCTGCCGCTTATGGTGCGCTTGCATCGGTAAGTGATAGTCGGCTACTACCGGAATTGATCGCACTCGTTCACGCGCGCACCGCGTTGGTGGTCCGCGGGCAATGCGCCGAGTTTTCCGCAAAGGAGCAACAGGTCACCGACATGGCGGTATATGAGAGAATTGCTATTGGAAAATCCGGTGCGTTGCTCAGCTTGCCACTGGAGTTGGCCTTGGCAGCGGCCGACGAAAATGAGTGGATGAGCGAGGCGAGACGCGCAGCGGAGGCGTTTGGCGTCGGCTATCAGATCATGGACGACATGGAAGATGTTGAAAGTGATGCCGCCGGCGCAGACGGGCCGCGTGCGGTCAATGCACTTCTCGTTTTAAAGGCTGCGGGCCACGGACTGAACGCCAAGGCGGTCGCTCGCGAGATCGGTCTGCGGCACCTGCGCACGGCGATCGAATTGGCGGATCGTCTACCGAACGGAGCGGGCGCATTCCTTCGATGCCTCGCCTTGGCATTATGCCAAAGGCTCTAGTTTTGAGCGAACAATCTTGATGGAGGCGATCGTCATTGGTGCAGGTTTTGGGGGGATCGCAGCGGCACTCCGGCTCCGCGCAAAAGGCTATGAAGTCACGCTGATGGACCGTTGCAAAAATCTGGGTGGCCGTGCCCAGGTCTTTGAACGCGACGGTTTCCGTCATGACGCTGGCCCGACCGTCATCACCGCGCCTTTTTTATTCGACGAGCTGTTTGAACTCTTTGGCGAGCAATTTTCAGATCATGTGAAGCTTGTTCCGCTCAAGCCGTGGTATCGCTTTCACTACGATGATGGAAGCCACTTTGACTACGGAGGCACGCTGGAGGAAACGCTTGCTGAGATCGACCGGATCGACCCGCAGGATTGCGCTGGCTACCTTGCCCTGCTGGCACAATCCAAGCGAATCTTCGAGGTCGGCTTCACGGAACTCTCTGCTCAGCCGTTTCATCGCTTCATGACGATGGTGCGCCAGATTCCGAAGCTGATCGGGCTGCGAAATTATGAAACCGTGTGGGGCATGGTGTCGCGGCATATCTCCAATCCAAAGCTCCAACAAGCATTCTCGATCCAGCCACTCCTTGTCGGTGGCAATCCCTTCGCCACGACCAGCATCTACGTCTTGATCCACTATCTCGAGCGGGAGTATGGCGTGCACTTTGCAATGGGCGGCACCGGTGCGATCACACGTGCGCTCGGCGATCTAATGGAGAGGCAAGGCGTAAAAATCGAGCTAGGCGTGACCGTTGAGAAGATCGATGTGCAAGGCGGCATCGCAAAGGGTGTCAAGCTGGCCGACGGTAGCGCGCGCACCGCAGATGTCATCGTTTCCAATGCCGACGCAGCGCATCTCTATCGGCACATGATCCAACCGTCCGCCCAAGCTGCCTCGACCCGCGTGAAGCTCGCAGCAGCGCATTATTCCATGGGGCTGTTTGTCCTCTACTTTGGAACCACGCAGACCTATCCCGAGGTGGCGCACCACACGATCTGGATGGGTCCTCGCTACCGTGAGCTTCTGAAAGACATCTTCGATCGCCAAATTCTAGCAGATGATTTTTCGCTCTATCTGCATCGGCCCACCGCCACCGATCCGAGCTTTGCGCCGCCGGGTTGCGACAGTTTCTACGTCCTTTGTCCGGTGCCGAATTTGCAGGCAAAAGTGGATTGGGAAATCGAGGGCCCACGACTGCGTGATCGCATCGTTGCCGCACTGGATCGCACGATTTTGCCGGGTCTCGCGGAGAGTATCACCGCCGATTTTTACAAGACGCCGGAAGACTTTCGTAGCGATTACTTGAGCGTCCACGGCGCGGGATTTTCCGTCGCACCCTTGTTCCGGCAGTCAGCTTGGTTCCGCTTTCACAATCGGGCTGAGGGCATCAAAAATCTATATCTAACAGGAGCTGGAACCCATCCGGGAGCTGGTATGCCCGGCGTGCTGTGCTCGGCGAAAGTCGTGGACGCGCTCATCCCCGCTGCGCTGAAGAAATGAAGCCGGCAACCGATGCACCCGAAGCTCTCGCCGCTGCCGATGCGGTACTCGCCGCAAAAGGACGCAGCTTCCATTGGGCTCGGCGGCTCCTCGGAAAAACCCATGCCAAGAGAGCGACTCGCCTCTACGGATTTTGCCGCCACCTCGATGATCTCGCCGACGAAGGCACATCTGCGGCAGACGCACGGGAAAAACTGGATGCGGCCAGCCTCTCGATCATCGCGGGCGTATCTGCCGATCCTGTGATTCGCGATGGAATCCGCCTGATGAAGGAATGCGACATTTCTCCCGAGATCGCCCTAGAGTTGATCGCGGGTGTGCGCTCCGATCTCGATGTGGTGCAGGTTGCGGATGAGGCAGAGCTTTACCGCTACTGTTACCGCGTGGCCGGGACGGTGGGCGTGATGATGTGTGGCGTTCTCGATGTGCGCTCTCCGGTGGCTCATGCTCATGCGGTCGACCTTGGTATTGCCATGCAGCTCACCAACATCTCTCGCGACATCGCGGAAGACGCTGCTGTGGGTCGGCGCTACTTGCCCGCATCCATGATCGGCGAGCTGTCGCCAGGCGAGTTGATCTTTCCCTCAGAAATGCTTCGTCCGAGGCTCCGCAAATGTGTGGAGGCCCTGCTGACCTCGGCGGATCGGTATTATGCGAGCGGGGAAATCGGGCTATCGTATCTGCCGCTTCGTGCGCGTTGCGGCATCCTCGTGGCAGGCCGCGTCTATCGGGCGATCGGCACGCGGCTGCGCACCGCTGACCATGCATTCTGGAACGGACGCGTCGTGGTGACGGATCGCGAGAAAGCGGCGCTCACCGCCCAAGCGCTGCTCAGCGCGCCGTTACGGAGCGCATTTTGGAAATTTCCATCACGTCACGATGCCAGCCTGCATGCTGCCTTGCGCGGCTTGCCCGGGATCGAAACCCGCCATGCAAACTGAATCCGACATCCTCATCCTCGGCGGCGGTTGCGCGGGACTGAGTCTCGCCCTGAGACTCGCGGCTGATGGAGAAAAGGCTCCGAGCACCGTCATCCTCGAGAGCCGATCGCACTATTCCAATGACCGGACTTGGTGCTTCTGGGACGATGGCTCAGCGCACTTGTGCGAACTTGTGCAGCATCGCTGGCCGATGGTTACGCTCGCGCATGGCGGACGCCGAATCAACGTAGACTGCCACACCAGCCCTTACGCGATGATTCCGGCGGAGAATTTCTACGCCCATGTTAGGGACAAACTGGCCGAAGCGGTTCGCATTACGCTCGCGATGAACGAGCCAGTGATCGGCGAGCCACGCAAAGAAGGCGGGTTGTGGCGGGTCGAGACGAGTTCAGGCTCGCGTTGGGCGAAGCGGCTCATTGACACGCGGCCCCAGCGAATGCCGGATCGAGGTGCCGCTGTATTGTGGCAGTCTTTTTATGGCCATGAGATCGAATGCGATGCGGACCGTTTCGATCCCGGCGTGGCTCGGCTGATGGATTTTTCGCCGAATAAAAAAGGCCGTATCACCTTTCTTTACCTACTGCCTTTTTCGCCGCGTCGTGCGCTAGTGGAAATCACGGTTCTCGCACCCGACCCACTCGGCCCAGAAGATCTTGCGGAAGAACTCGCCGCCTTCATCCGACGACAGGCCGGTGAGTCAAGTCATGCGGTGCTGCGCGCTGAGCATGGGGTGCTGCCGATGGGTCAGGCCGCCTTTGATCGCGGTGCGGATGTTTCCCACGTCCGGGTCGGCGTGGCGGCGGGTGGTGCCCGAGCTGCCTCAGGCTTTGCATTTCAACGCATCCAACGCTGGGCAAACGCATGTGCCACCGAATTGATCGCAGGGCAGCCGCCGCTGTCGCATCCGTCCGACCCCTCGATCACTCGCGCGATGGATGCACTCTTTCTCCATGTCCTGCGCGCCCACCCGGAGCGGGCCCCCGAGCTTTTCTTGGAACTATTCTCACTCCAAGACCCGCGCCGGATCATCCGTTTCATGAGCGATCATGCGGTGATGGCCGATTACGCCGCCATCATTTTGGCACTGCCACCATGGCTGGTGCTGGGGGAAATTCCCAAAGTGTTATGGCCACCACCCAGCTTACGGGAAGGAGGTCTGGGCGGATGAATGCGCTACGAATTCAAGGCCTTGCCTTCAGTGTCGGGGCAATCGTGCTGGCAATCGTAGCCGTGACCGCTGCGCGTTTTAATCCGCAGGTCGAATTGATCGTCGTCGCGACGCTCATTGTCTTGCTAGGCGTTCCCCACGGCGCACTCGACACGATTTTCGCGCGACAGCTTTACGGAATTCAGACGCTTTGGGGTTGGCTCTGGTTTGCGGTGATCTATGTTCTTCTCGGCGCATTGGTCGTGGGATTTTTCATGGTCGCGCCTGCCGGTTTTCTCATTGGCTTCTTGCTGATCTCGCTGCTGCATTTCTCCGGCGACCCCACCGCAGGCACTCCATGGCTGGCGCGTGCGCTCTATGGCGGAGCGATCATCATTTTACCGACGTTGCTCTACGCCGAGGAAATTACGCGGCTTTTCGCACTGCTCGTCGGCATCGATGCAGCAGCACCTGTCACACAGTTTTTATGTCTGCTCGCGTGGCCTTGGTTGATTGGACTCGCTCTGGCCACGATCGAGCGTCTGCCAAAAGATTGGCGAACTGCTCTGGAAATGGGTGCGGTCGCGGTGTTGGCGGTGCTTGCCCCGCCGCTGATTTCGTTCACCGTATTTTTCTGTGCCATGCACAGCGCCCGCCACATTCTGCGGACAATCGAATACTCGGGCCGCTCCTCTCTGGGACTCATCCTCGGTGCGACGTTGTTGCCCATGCTTGGGGTTCTCGTGGCATCGGCTGCGGCCTGGCATTTCCTCGGTGGCACTTCCATCAACGGAGCGATTATTCAGCTGGTCTTCGTCGGCCTAGCAGCACTCACCGTTCCGCACATGGCCCTCGTCGAGCGAGTTCGGCTGTCGGGCTGGATCATGGGAGCTGCCAGCCGACTCACTTGATTTTCAACGTGTATTCTAAAAAATAATTATGTTAGAAATTAGAGGTTCATTGCATTATGCTCAGATGATTCGGAGCTTGTGATACGACCGCTGATATACTTTGGTTTGCCTACTAATGAAACGTCGCGAGTTAATCCATCTTGCCGGAATTGCTCTAGCAGGCAAAGTGCTAGGGCAGCCTTCGAGGGCTCTGGCCAGTGGCACTCGTCAGCGGGTGATCATCATCGGGGCCGGAATTTCCGGCCTAGCAGCCGCCACCCGGCTGAATGAATTAGGCTACAACGTGACGATTCTGGAATCAAGAAATCGGCTTGGTGGTAGGATTTGGACCAATGACCAATGGCCGAAAAGTCCGGTGGATCTCGGGGCATCATGGATTCATGGCGTCATTGGCAATCCCATCACTGCAATCGCCAAGGCTGCGGGGGCACGCACGGTCACAACCCGCTCCGACAGTGATGTCATTTATGGGAAGGATGGAAAAATCATCACACCAAAGCAGGAATCCCGTATTGACGAACTGTCGGCAATCATCAATCGATCGATCAGGATTTCACAAAATGCGAATCGTGATCGTTCAATCCTTGAAACGGTGCGCTCCGCTGTCAAATGGGATCAACTATCTGGGGAGGACAGAAGCTGGGTAGACTATATCATCAATACGAACATCGAACAAGAGTATGCCGGCAGTGCGGCAGATACATCCACTTATTGGTTCGATAGCGATCTAGCATTTAAAGGACAAGATGTACTCTTGCCGGATGGTTACCAAACTTTAACCACGCATTTGGCAAAGGGTCTTGATATTCTAACGGGAACCACCGTCACGGAAGTGGCGTGGAATCTAGGCGGCGTCTCGGTAACCACGAACCATGGAGTGATCCAAGCAGATCGCGTGGTCATCACCCTGCCCTTGGGGGTGCTCAAGGCGAACAAGGTTCGTTTCAATCACGGGCTTCCCGCTGCGAAGCAAAAAGCGATTCAAGTACTTGGAATGGGTCTTCTCAACAAATGTTTCCTGAGGTTCCCCAAGGTATTCTGGGCTGCGGATCACGATTGGCTGCAGTCCATCGGACCGGTGCCGGGCTTGTGGGCGGAATGGGTGAGCTACGCTAGGCCTTTGGGAATGCCAATCTTGGTAGGCTTCAATGCTGCTGACGTCGCCAAGGTGGTGGAAACCTGGTCGGACCGTAAAACAGTGGATAGCGCGATGGAAACACTTCGTAGAATTTATGGCAGCGGCATCCCTGATCCCGTCGACTATCAAATCACGCGTTGGGCAGCGGATCCATTTTCTCTCGGCTCCTATTCTTTCAACGCGCTGGGCTCCCAACCCGGGATGCGAGACGACCTCGCACAAAGGATCGATAACCGAGTATTTTTCGCTGGCGAAGCAACCGATCGGAAATACTTCGGCACCGTGCACGGTGCCTACTTGTCTGGTATCAGGGTCGCCGATGAAATTAGCGCGATCGCTTGATCATGCCTGATCGCAAGGGTTGATGGATGTTCATCAACCTCGCGTTTCACGCACGTCGCCCTTTAAAAAAGGATCCCCCATCCTCCTGATCAACCCTCATTTCCCGACATCCAGTCCGGCCGCCAGTTCAATCAACGGCCTTCACGCCAAAAAAAATCCTAGCGATCGCGTGTCCAAGGTGATCACCGACGAAATCGAGGGCGGGATCTACATGAACGACCGCCACAACCGACCTGCGGGATTCGCTGCCGAATTGGAAAAATACCTCGAAGCCACATTGGCCGCCGCACGGCCAGCATCCAGGAAGCCGTTCAAGCACGTAGGTGCCGCAGAGATCGACCAGCGAGGAGGCGACACGGGTGTCAGAAAGAAGGCCGTTGGGCATCCGACGCAGGGTTTTTCGCGCCCCTCCCCTCACGCTCGCCCGTGAGTCCTCCCCGCGACCGTCGGAACGCATCAAATCATGCGCACCTTGGAACCCAACGTCCAGCGGACACCCAAAAGGCTTGCACTTACTGCATGACATCTTAGCATCCAATGCTTTCTAAAGCTCAGTCGCTCGCCTCTCATGAATCGCATTTTTTTCGAAACAAAGCCCGGCCACCAAGCCGAGGCCCTACACCTGTTTCAGGAACTTCAAGCCTCTTTGGTGATTCCCGCCCTTTCGGGGATCCGCATCTTGCAGCGCAACGATTGCCAAGGTCTTAACGACGCCGAGTTTCAATCTGGCGGCCAGCAGCTCTCTCAACGACCTTTACGCCAAAATTAAATTCATCGGAATTAAGAACTACTCCACCTTTCGATAGCACCGTGTGAAAATTAAAATTCAACTGATACCCAAAATGAACCAAAAATATCTTACACTTTTTTCAATCGCACTTTGCGCGATGACAAATTCAATTTATGCACAAAAAGGCCTTGAGCAGCCTATTTCTGCAGATGCCATCTATTCAGGGGGCAACATCCTCACCATGGTCGGCGACGAGCCAAAATATGTGGAGGCTCTGGCCGTGAAAAATGGACGGATTCTCATGGTGGGAACAAAGTCGGACGCGCAGCGGTCCCAAGGCCCAGCGACCAAGGTGATCGACCTTGGTGGAAACACGCTGCTTCCCGGCTTTATCGATGCCCACGGACATATTGTCGATTACACCTTGCGAGGAAACTCTCCCGACCTTAGCCCGCCCCCAGTGAGCGATGTCAGCTCCATGGATCAACTTGTAGCCAAGATGAAGGCCCACGTTGCCGCGAACCCGCCAGCGGCAGGTAAATTGGCGTATGGCTTGGGCTACGATGATAGTCTTCTAACGGAACGGCGTCACCCCACGCGCGCCGATCTCGACCGCATCAGCCGGGAGATTCCGATTCTAGTGACACACGTCTCCGGCCACATTGTAGCGGTGAATAGCAAGGCGCTGGAACTGGCAAAGATAACCCGAGCCACGCCCGATCCCGTGGGTGGCCTCATCCAGAAAGATGTGCAGACCGGCGAGCCCAACGGCGTGTTTGAGGAGCAAGCCGGCCAAATCTTCGTGCCCCTACTTGCGATGCCCTCGGCGGAAGCACGGGTGAAGTCGCTCGACAAGTTCATGCAATGGTATGCCAGCTTCGGAATCACCACGGCCGAAGATGCCATTTCCAGCCCCCAGAATATCGCGATCCTGCTTCAGAAACGTAAGCAGGCGGACCGTCCGCTGATTGACATCGTTTCCTATCCGATGTGGGCGATCTTCAACGAGGTGCTCTCGGGAAAGAAAAAGTTAGATATCGATTACACACCGCCGAATTTTGATGCTTGTGCACACTTCGATGCCAACAATTTGCCAAAGCCCCATGACGGCGCAGATATCGATAAAAGTACCCGCGAGAAGGTTGGCGTTTATGTCAATGGTATCAAATTTGCGGGGATCAAGATCACGGGCGACGGTGCCCCCGTTGGCAAAACGGCATATCTAACCAAGCCCTATTTCAACCCGCCACACGGCCAGCCTGCCGATTATCGGGGTTACCCGACTTTACCGCAGGAAGACCTAGATAAGTGGTTCGCCGCCGCCTACCAATTCAATATCCAGATCGTCATGCATTGCAATGGCGACGCCGCAGCAGACATGATGATTGCGGCGGTTCGCAAAGCGGTCACCAAATACGGGAACAAAGATTTACGACCGGTGATGATCCACTCGCAGTTCATTAGACACGACCAAGTTGATACGATGAAGGAGTTAGGCATTATCCCCAATTTCTTCACTTCGCATACCTTTTATTGGGGAGATTGGCATATCAACGAAACCGTGGGTCGCGAGCGGGCCTTCGGGATGAGCCCCATGAACTATGCACAATCGCTCGGCATGAAATTCACGAACGGCGCGGATAGTCCAATCGTACCGCCAAGCATTCTGGACCTCGTCTGGACAGCCGTGAACCGAGTCAGTCGCAGCGGGGTGGTGGTGGGGCCGGTCGAGCGAGTGTCACCTTACGTTGCCCTCAAGGCAGTCACTGACTACGCCGCCTTCCAGCACTTTGAGGAGCATTCCAAGGGAACCCTTGAGGCAGGGAAAATGGCTGATCTAGTGATTCTCGAAAAGGATCCGCTGAACGTAGACCCACTGACGATCAAGGACATTAAAGTGATTGAAACCATCAAAGGTGGTAAAAGCATCTACAAAGCATCCGCACGCTGACGTAGAATCCCCCCTGATACCCCGCCGCACTCCCCGAGGGTTGTGTGGTACTCGAAAGGCTTGCGCTTACCGTCTGACATCCTAGCATCCAGCGCTTTCCAAAGTTCAGTTGCTCGCCTCTCTCATGAATCGCATTTTTGTCGAAAAAAAGCCCGGCCACCAAGCCGAGGCCCTACACCTGTTTCAGGAACTTCAAGCCTCTCTTTTGATTCCCACGCTCACGGGGGTCCGCATCTTGCAACGCTACGATTGCCAGGGTCTTATCGACGCCGAATTTGAGTCCGCCACCCGCCTGATCCTCTCGGAGCCACAGGTGGATTCCATTTCAACAACCCTTTCTCTCAAGGATCATGAAACCGCCTTCGGGGTCGAGTTTCTCCCTGGCCAGTTTGATCAACGCGCCGACTCGGCCGCCCAATGCGTCCAGATCCTCACGGGCAAAGATCGCCCACTGATCACCTCCGCGAAGATCATCGTTCTCCAAGGCGATCTCACCCAAGAGAAAATTCTTAGCATCAAAGCGTTCGTGATCAATGCAGTGGATTCGCACGAGGTGCCCGTTTCGGAGTTTATCGAACGCCACGCGCCATCTGCACCCGCAGACGTTGCCATCCTCACCGGCTTCGCCACCCAAGAGCCTTCGTCGATTCGCGAGACGCTCGGTCTTGCAATGTCGGCTGAAGATGTCGCGTTTTGCCAAACCTATTTTCGTGACGAGGAACAACGTGACCCAAGCATCACCGAATTGCGGATGTTAGACACGTACTGGTCTGACCATTGCCGACACACCACATTTCTAACAAAAATCGAAGCTGTCACTTTCAGCAGTGGAACCGAACCGGTGCAACGCGCATGGGAAATCTATCAGAAAACCCGCAAAGATCTCGGCCGTGAGGACAAGCCGATCACCCTGATGGACATCGCGCTCATCGGCATGCGTGAGTTAAAAAAATCTGGTGAGCTCGACAACCTTGAAGTCTCCGAGGAGGTCAATGCAGCGTCGATCGTCGTGCCCGTCTCGATCGATGGCCGCCCTGAGGAGGAATGGCTGGTGATGTTTAAAAATGAAACGCACAATCATCCGACCGAGATTGAGCCGTTCGGCGGGGCCGCCACGTGCTTGGGCGGCTGCATCCGCGATCCGCTTTCAGGCCGATCCTATGTCTATCAGGCGATGCGCGTCACCGGAGCTGCCGATCCCCGCACCGCATTTTCGGAGACCCTCCCCGGTAAATTGCCTCAGAAAAAAATCTGCCAAGTCGCCGCACGCGGATACTCGTCGTATGGCAACCAGATTGGACTCGCCACGGGACAAGTCGCAGAGGTCTATCACCCAGGCTACGTCGCGAAGCGCTTGGAAATTGGTGCGGTGGTCGCCGCCGCACCGCGCTCGCAGGTTTTCCGCGGTAGCCCCTCGCCGGGCGATGTGATTCTTCTCATCGGCGGACGCACCGGTCGCGATGGCGTGGGTGGCGCCACCGGATCTTCAAAGGAACACACCGACACCGCGCTCGAAAATTCGGCAGAAGTCCAAAAAGGCGACGCGCCAACGGAGCGCAAAATCCAGCGCCTTTTCCGCAATCCAGAGCTGACTCGTAAAATCAAGATCTGCAATGATTTCGGAGCGGGCGGGATTTCGGTGGCCATCGGTGAAATCGCCCCATCGCTCGAAATCAACCTCGATGCGGTCTCAAAGAAATATGACGGCCTCGACGGCACAGAGCTCGCGATTTCAGAATCCCAAGAACGCATGGCCATCTGCGTCGATCGCTCAGAGGTCGCTTACTTCATCGAAGAATCCGCTCGCGAAAACCTCGAATGCAATCACGTCGCAAACGTCACCGATAGCGGCCGCCTCATCATGACATGGCGCGGAAAAACCATCGTCAATCTTTCACGCGAGTTCCTTGATACCAACGGTGTCCAACAATCGACCGCAATCCATGTGGGTCCCATTTCCGCCGAACCATTTCCATTTTCCAGCAAGTACTTGACGCCACCCTTATCCTATCGCCATGAACACACCGCTCTATCTCAGCGAATCACACCGCAAGAACTCCGAAAAGGCTTCGCGCCTACAATCATCCCAGCCCTCGAGGCCGTTGAGCGAGTCCATCGCGCAAGTGAAAAGCCTAGCATCCCGCAGCCACAGACACGCCAACAGCGGGCCGAGCTCGACCGCGCCATTCGTTCCCTTGAAGAACGAGAACTCTCCCAGCTGAGTCATCTCGATGCTTCAGCATTCCTCGACGCGTGGGAGAAATCGGATCAGCTCGGAGGTGCCGAACACAAGGTCTATCCAGACGGAAGCGGCCATTTCATCAAGGCGAATAACGGTATCTATCATGGCACTTGGTTGCAGTTTTTCCAACGCCTCCACCTGCACCGCTTGCTGTTTCCTGAGACTGCCTATGAATTCCTGGGATTGATCAACGACCCGGAATTCGGCACCAGCGTACTGCTCAGCCAAGCCGAAGTGTACGCGGCCCGCGCCGCAGATGGCAGCTACCTCGGGGCATCCCGCCGCCAAGTGGAAACATTCATGACTCGCTCACTCGGGGCGTTCCGCTTTCGCAACGACGACTATTACATTCCCGCGCTGGATCTATTTATCGAGGACCTGCATGACGAAAATGTTCTCGTCGGATCGGACGGAGAAACCTTGCATTTCATCGACCCCGTCATCTACCTACGCCCGTTGGATGTCCCCATCCCCGTCGCACTTGTCGATCATTCGCTCGTTTCGCGTCTCGGCGATCTGAACGTTTGTTCACAAAAAGGCCTTGGCGAAATGTTCGACGGTTCTGTGGGTGCTGGCACCGTACTCTGGCCGTTTGGCGGAGATCGACAGCTCACCCCACCCGACGCGATGGTCGCAAAAATCCCTCTGTTAGAAGGCAACACCGATGCGTGCACCTTCATGAGCTGGGGCTTCAATCCGGAAATTTCTTCCTGGTCCCCTTTCCACGGGGCGCTCTACGCAGTGACCGAGTCGGTATGCAAAGCAGTCGCCGCAGGTGCAAAGCTCTCGGATATTCGCCTCACACTCCAAGAATATTTCCCGAAACTCGGCAATGATCCATCACGTTGGGGGCTGCCATTTTCCGCACTCCTCGGCGCCTACCAAGCACAACATTCACTCCGCCTCGCAGCCATCGGCGGCAAGGACTCAATGTCGGGCTCATTCAACGATCTCGACGTGCCTCCCACCTTGGTTTCTTTCGCCCTCGCGCCCGGAAATGCCAGCCTCGCGCTGTCCCCAGAATTCAAACAAACGTCTTCGAAGATATCTCTAGTAGAAGTTTCACGCGACGCAAATCATCTTCCCGATTTCGATCAACTCCGGAAAATCGCGGCAATTCTACATGAACTCAATTCCGATCGGAAGATCCTCGCGCTTCATCACATCGGACAAGCGGGGATCGCTGCCGCCATCGCAAAAATGAGCTTTGGAAATCACATCGGTGCGAACATCACCACCACACTCGACGTCAATCACGAACGCTATTTTGCCTTCATCATCGAGCACCGCGAAACACTCTCTAACACGCTCGGTGCGATTGAGATCGGGCAAACGACTGACTCCGATTCCTTTACGATCAACGACCAATCCTACGACCTAACAGAACTTCAGTCGGCGTGGACCGAGCCACTTGAGGCGGTGTATCCCACGAGGCCAGTGCAAGGTGAACCAGCGGGTGGAGCCACGGCATTTCCCTTGTTTCATTCGACCAAAACCCTCCGGAAAAAATCGCTAACCACTGCGGTAAAAGTCATCATCCCGAGTTTCCCCGGAACGAACAGTGAGTATGATTCGGCCAAGGCATTCCAAGAGGCTGGTGCGAATGCAGAGATTCTCGTGTTCCGCAATCGATCCGCCAGCGACATCGAAGATTCTCTCACTGCCCTCGCCGCGCGCATCCGCGAGTCGCAGATTCTGATGTTCCCCGGTGGCTTCAGTGCCGGCGACGAACCCGATGGCTCGGCCAAATTCATCGCAACCATCATTCGCAGTCCTCGCATCGCCGATGCCATCACGGACCTACTCCAAAATCGCGACGGTCTCATTCTCGGCATCTGCAACGGCTTTCAAGCCCTCGTGAAAACGGGCCTCGTGCCTTACGGCGAAATTCGCGATTCCAGCGCAGATGCCCCGACGCTC
Source organism: Akkermansiaceae bacterium (assembly GCA_026461385.1). Taxonomy (GTDB): domain Bacteria; phylum Verrucomicrobiota; class Verrucomicrobiia; order Verrucomicrobiales; family Akkermansiaceae; genus Luteolibacter. The sequence goes on along the minus strand of JAPJNB010000208.1, from coordinate 16,889 downwards.
GTTCATAACCAAATCAGCCGCCACATTTCCTGCTACGCTCGCACCCGCGTGATCAGCAATCTCTCCCCGTGGCTTGCCGAAAGCACGGTCGGCGACATCCACCGCATCCCCGTTTCCCATGGCGAAGGGAAGTTCTACGCATCCCCCGCCCTCATCACTGAGCTCGCGAACCAAGGCCAAATCGCCACGCAATACTGCGATGCAGACGGTCACCCTGCCATGAACATCACCGTCAACCCGAATGGTTCTCTCGCCGCGATCGAGGGGATTACCAGCCCCTGCGGACGCGTGTTCGGAAAAATGGCCCATACCGAACGCGCGGGTTCTCGCGTGGCTTCGAACATCCCCGGCAATAAAATCCAACCCCTCTTCACCGCTGGGGTCGCCTACTTCCGCTAAAGTCCACCCGGAGTTTATTTTGGAATTTGCACCGAGCACCTCCATCGTGCGCTCGGTGAATCGTTGTCGAAAATCGCCGCGATCTGCTGGCCTTGAGGCTCATTTAAATTAAAGTTTTAAAAATGGCACGTTTTTTGCTTCACGTCCCCTGCTTGGTGATTTACTTTGGCGCCGCACCCAAGTGCCGGCCATGCCAGACACATTCCTCCACCAGTCGCTCTCCCAACAGCAAACGCTCGCGCCTCAAATGCGCAAGAGCTTGGAGATCCTCCAAGCAGGGACCCTGGAACTTTCTCAACTGGTGCGTCAAGCGCTCGAGACCAACCCAGTGCTGGAAGACCTAACAGAAATTCAGTCGCTCGATGATGGGGCGGATGCTGAAGATTTGGACTCGTTAGAGTACCTAAACACGACGGATGACGACTGGCGTGAGCGATCGATTCTTGAGGGAAAATCATCCCCTTGGACTCAAGATGATGAAGAGAGACGCCAGCGCGTTTATGATTCGATCGTTGCGCCCGAGACGCTTCAGCAACACCTCCAGCATCAACTCGACCTTTCAATGGTGGATCCGAGCGTTCGCGAAGCTGCCAGAGCGATCTTGGGCAATCTCGATGAGCGTGGGTTTCTTGACCAACCCCTCAAAACGCTAGGCATCCAGTTGGCTCTCAAACCCAAAGATCTGCAAGCAGCACTCACTCTTGTCCAATCCTTCGAACCGGCTGGCATCGGCGCCTCTGGAATCCAAGAATCGCTCTTGCTTCAGTTAGCACGGACGGACGGCGAGGAAACGATCGAGTACAAGATCGTCCGTGACCACTTGGAGGACCTTGCCCGCAAGCGCCACCCCCAGATCGCTCGCGCATTTGGAACCACCGTCGAACGCATCGCCGAAGCCGCATCACGGATCGGACGCCTGACGCCAAATCCAGGCGGCGAGTTCGATCCAACAGGAAATCCCTACATCCTGCCAGATGCAATCATCGAGCGCGATGAGGACTTCAATTGGAGCGCGCGCCTAACAGGAGAACACTTGCCTACGCTGCGCATCAATGATTTCTATAAGGACATGATCGGGAAAAACGGCACCGACAGCAAGGCGCGGCAGTTTCTACGCGACCAAATTCGCGACGGCCGGAGTCTCATTCATGCGATTTCCCTCCGCCAAGAAACCATTCTTGCCATCGCTCACAAGCTCATCGAACACCAACCGCTGTTCCTCAAAAAGGGCCATCGCCACCTTCGGCCGCTGACGATGAATGACATCGCGGACGAACTCAGCCTTCACGCAACCACCATCTCACGGGCAGTCGCGGGCAAGTACGTTCTGACCCCCCACGGCCTAATGGAAATGCGCGCATTCTTTGCCACTGGATACCAAACTAGCGATGGCGCTGAGGTCTCCAACGCAGGCGTCCGAGAAGCCATCCAGCAACTTGTTAGTTCGGAAAACCCCGAAAAACCTTTGTCCGACGAGGTCATCATGAAGGCCCTCGACAAACAGGGAATCAAAGTTGCTCGCCGAACCGTCGCGAAATATCGTGAACAGCTCAACATTCTGCCGTCGCATTTACGCAAGACGTTCTAACGCTTTCTAGCAGATACTACGAACCCTCAATTGGGTTTGCGAAACCGGTAGTGGGATACAATCCATTCTTCGCCATTCCGATAGCCCCACAATTCAGCGCACGCCATGAAGAAGATCCGCCAGTAGACCCACCAACGCGTTTGCTGGTCAGAACCATAGGTCTCTCCGATCAATGGTAAAAGCTCGTCACGCGCAGCATCCATGCGTGCAAGCCACGCCTCTGATGTCTTCTGGTAGTGCGCACCATTCACATGCCAGTGCCCTTCGATTTTCAGGTGATGCTGGAAGTAGAGCAACAAGTCATCAGACGGCATTTGACCTCCCGTGAAAAAATAGCGCGCCATCCAGTCGTCCTCGCTCTCCGCTTCGTAATGGTACGCGTATTCCCGATGAGTGAAAATATGCACGAACAAAGCCCCACCAGGCTTTAACCACGTTGAAATCCGCTCAAGAAGCATCTGATAGTTTTTCATATGCTCGAACATCTCCACTGAAACCACTCGGTCAAAAACCGCTTCCCCCTCACCTGCGTAGTGGATCATGTTGGCCGTAAGCACTTCAACATTGGTCAAGCCACGAGCCGCCAGTTGAGCTTCGATGTGGATCTTCTGCGTCCGCGAATTGGAAACTGCGGTAATTTTGGAATTCGGATAGTGGGCCGCCATCCACAGGGTAAGCGACCCCCACCCACACCCGAGTTCGAGGATCCTCTGACCATCCTGCAACTGGGCGCGCTCGCAACTGATCCCAAGCATCCGCGCCTCCGACGCGTCGATATCGGTAATGCCGTCATCCCAGTAGCCCGAACTGTATTTCATGTGTTTGCCTAACACGCGCTCAAAGAATCGTGTCGGCAATTCATAGTGCTGCTCGTTCGCCTCATCCGTAGCAATGGCGATCGGGCTATCAATCAACTCAGCCACATGCTTCATCACCAATGCTTGACGTTGCTCGCACTGCAGCTTTTCGAAAGGCACGAGCGTGCTGGCAAGTCTATTACGGATTCCGATCCGGAGCAAGGCGTCCGGAATGATGTCTTTCGCGATAATATCGTTAATGTGGATCATGTTCGTTTGCTACAATGTTAGAGGAAATGAGTTGTTTGGGCGGCCAAGGAATGAAGGCGCTAGTGGTTTGCTGATAGATTCGGTAGGCTTGCCCCTTCCGCCGAAGGACCGCCGCCTCGGTCGGCGGAATCCCTGTCACCTTAAGGAGAAGGAAGATGATCATGAATGGAGCATGTAAGGTTGCCCACCCCCACTCGGAGCCACATGCATAAGTATAGAAACCCAACCAAATGACTGCTTCAAAAAAATAGTTAGGATGACGCGAATAACGCCACAACCCCTCAGCACAAACCGCACTCGATCCACCACCACGCGCCTTGAATCGAGACATTTGCCAATCAGCGATTCCCTCGCCCGCAATCCCCAACAAGGAAATGATTAGACCAACGGATTCCCAACCACTCCAAGACCGATCCTGATCCACTGCGATGCACCAAAAGGGCAACGCCAATAGAATCACCGAAACCGCCTGAGCTTCAAAGAACCAGAAAAACGCTGAGGCTTCACGCCCCGACCAAATCTCACGAAGGGCAACATAGCGCGCATCCTCCTCTGGGTGAATCCTGCGGATACGCCGCTGCAAATGCCAGCCAAGCCTCAGACTCCAAAACCCAAGGATCGCCCCCGCCCCAAGCTGCTTCACCCCGAAATCACCGCCGAAGCCGAGCCAAAACCAACCGAGCATCCCCACGCCGAACGCCCAAATGGCATCGACCCATGAGTAGTTATTTACGCGGCGTGCAAAGGCCCAAGCAAGCGCAAAAACTCCCATCATCGCACCACTGCCCAACAAGAATGACACCCATCCATTCAAATTGCTGCCTCCTTGTGCTTGCGAATCACCAGCGAAAGACGATTCAAAATTGGCAAAGTGATCCATCGAATGATGAGCACCGCAAATGGTGCAATGAGAATCCAAGCACTGATACCATGCAAAGCACTCACCCCAAAATCGATGCCGAATTGCAATGGATTGATCCGAAGCCGATTCAATAACTCCCTCAACGAATATGAAATGGGAGTGACCCCATAAAGGCGATCACCCGCATGGATGAAAACAAGAATCATCGAGAGGTGAAGCGGATAAACCAACACCTTTGACACCTGAAGCAACGGCTGGTTCAAGCGGAAAATCCAGCCTGCGAGTAGGCAAAGCACGGTCGTCATCCCCATCACAGGAAAAACCCCAAGAACGGCACCAACAGAAATTGCCCAAGAAATCTGGTGGGGCGAAATCCCTCGCGTGAGTTGATCCACCACTGGGGCGACTAACCAGCGTCTCCACCAAGTGGACCGGTCTTTCACTGTCGTTTCATCCATCGGTATCAACCTCGCCCCCTCTCAAACTGGTGATGCAAATCGGCATTGTTCGGGCGGGTGTAAATGGCCTGAACCACCGAAATATTTCGCGTCGCGAAGCCCGCCTCACAGTATTTCAAGTAATAATTCCAAGTCCGGATGAAAGGCATGTCGAACCCAAGAGAAAGCACTCGGTCAGAAGCGGAATTGAATTGGTCATACCACGTCGCAAGCGTTCGCGCGTAATCCGCCCCGAGATCTTCAAGATCGTGCATGAATAAATCACCAGTTTTCATTAGAACTTGGTTGATTCTTCCGACACTCAAAAGCAACGATCCTGGAAAAATATGGCGCTGAATCCAATCAACCCCTTTCGTTAAGCTGTCATAGCGACAATCTGGAACGGTAATCATTTGGACACCTAACAGGCCATTCGGCGTTAAAACCTCGGCGCACTTGGCAAAAAACGAATCATGATACTTGTCTCCAACCGCTTCTAGCATCTCGATCGATGCGATCTTATCGAAACGACCTTTGATGTGACGGTAATCTTGGATGCAAATCTCGATCTGATCTTGCAATCCTTCATTCACGATTCTCTCGCGGGCGTATGCCGCTTGTGCTTCAGAAATCGTCACTCCCGTCACACGGCAGCCATAGGTTTTCGCCGCATGCACCGCGAAACCACCCCAGCCACATCCAATCTCTAACACATGATCACTCTGCTTCAACTTCAGCTTGCGACATAGCGCGTCATATTTCCCATGTTGTGCGGCTTCGAGTGACTGCTCCGCGCTCTCGAACCGCGCACTCGAGTAGGTCATGCTTGGATCCAGCCAGAGCTGATAGAACTCATTTCCAAGGTCGTAGTGTTCGGCGATGTTCCGTCGGCTGGTCTCAACGGTGTTTTCACGGCGAAGATGGCGAAACCAATTGACGATCTTCAGCAGGTTCACTCCGGGCAAACTGCCAGATGAGGTGTCCGAACCCTGAAGCGCATTCATGTTTTCGATGAACCAAGAAATGACCGCAGCAATATCATCAGTATCCCAAAGCCCATCCGTGTATGCTTCACCCATGCCGATATTGCCATAGAAGGCGCAGCGCTTGAAGAACCCTTCATCATTCCGCAGAATCACCCTCGCGGTCACCGGTGCTTCAGGCTTTCCAAAGTAGCAGACTCGGCCATCAGCATATTCCAAGCGCAGTCCCCCAGCAGGCATCATCCGCAGCAACCGAATGACCATCCGTTCCGCAAATCCTACCGTGGCATAGGCCACGAACTCAGTCGGCACGCGCTCAACCATCAGCTCTTTCGGTGAGTGAATGTTCATGATTTTTTCAGAGTGGAATGGGGACGCATCACGTCAAGCTGCACCTCGGTGCGATCCGACTTACGCACGAAGGGCACTTGCCTTAGCCATAAAAGAAACGCGTGCCAGTGGATAAGGGCAATGATTTTCAGCGAAAGCAGCGGATATTTAAATGAATACGCCAACAACTTCGTACTTGTAAGGGTACGCCGATCGCCACGGATGGAACTAAGTAACGTCTTTTCACCATTCGCGAAGATGTCGATGTTCACCTCCCAAGTCGCTGCGGGGTTACCCAGTCTGAAGTCAAACTCCATTCCCGGGTCGGAAAATGGGGAAACATAGAAGTTTTTTGCCACCCGCCGGTGCCACCGTCCATCATCGCCAACCTTGCTCACCCAGTAGAGCTTCATTTCCCGAAAGGTGTTCACCACTTCAGCAATGGCAGCGAGAGGCTCGCCAGTTTTTTCAGTCACATAATAAAAAGATACCGGATTGAATCCATACCCAAGCACCCTCGGGAAAGTCACCAACCGAATCCGAGCCTCTGCGGGACAGTCGAAGCCCTCGCCCGCGAGCCAGTGGATCAAGTTCCCTCGGATACCCCCTTCCTGCTTCAAATCAATATGGTCTCGGTCATCAATCGAAAACCAGTTGAATCGATTATGGCTAAACCCAAAAACTCGTTTTGCCAAGTTGGGGAGATCGTCAAGATCTACGGAAAACATAAATACCTGATAGATAAACGAATGCTTCTTGGGCAGCAGCCGAGAATGCGCAACGGAGCATTCGTAGAGCGAATTGATCACCATGGGTCCCTCCCCAGGATTTGCCTACAAACATTCACCGCAGACCACAAGCCGTCCTCATGAAATCCATAGCGCTGCCATGCCCCGCAGAAATACCTGCGTGTTTGATCGCCCGCCGCATGAAGCAAGGGCAAGCGGTCTTGCGCTGCGATCGCTTTGAGATCGAATAGAGGATGCTCATACGACAACCTGCGTTTGACTGAATCCTCTGCAGGCGATGAGGGTGGGTTGATGGTGACAAAATACTGCTCATGCTCTGACACGCCCTGCAACTCGTTCATCCAATAGTGCGTTGAGTGGCGGTTGCTCTGACCGGGAACACGGTCGATTCGATAATTCCATGATGCCCAACAACGGCGAGTCTTCGGCATGAATCGCGGATCGGTGTGAAGCACGGCTTCATTTTGCTGATAGTGGAAACATTCTAACAACTCACTCTCCAACGGAGTCGGATCACCGAGCAGCCTCAAGGCCTGGTCACCGTGAGCCGCAATCACCACTCGATCAAATGCCAACTGGGTACCATCGCTCAATGCAAGATCGACTCCACCTTCCGTTAGACTAACCGACTTCACTCCAGCCCCGACATGGATGCAAGACTCAAACGAACGAATCAGCTTCTCGACATAGCACCGCGACCCGCCGCTAACCGTGCGCCAAGGGTGTTGGGTATTGAGCCCCAAAAAGCCATGGTTGTGCCAGAATCGCATGAGTGTCCTCGCAGGAAATTCTTCAATCCTCTCTGGAGGACTGGACCACACCGCTGCCGCCATCGGCGACAGATACCAATGCAGAAAGTCCTGACCGTAGCCACGGGCTCTAACATAATCCCGCAATGACATGTCGCCAAACTTTGGATTTTCCAACTCCTCGACGGTTTCCTCATTGAAGCGGTTGATCTGCGTGAGCATCCTCCAGTAGCGCAAACTGAAGAGGTTGCGGCGCTGCCCAAACAACAAGTTGAGACTCCCTCCATTGAACTCAAGCCCCTCCCCGACGTGTTGCACGCTAAACGACATCGACGTCGGTTTGGTCACCACTTCCAACTCCCGGAACAATCGAGTGAGGAATGGATAGGTCACCTCATTGTATACCATGAACCCCGTATCGATGGGGATCTTAGAAGGCCCTTCGTCCACCACCACGGTGTGAGAGTGACCACCTAACCGATCATCCTTTTCAAATACGGTGACATCATGCTCCCTGCTCAAAAAACGGGCTGACGCCAAACCTGAGATTCCTGTTCCGATGATGGCAATCCGCTGTCGACTCATGCGCTTTGGTTTTGCGGCACACGCCCGATCGCTCCTTCTTGGATTACTGTTTTAGGGACTGGCCTCAAATCCCAAATGATTCCAAGCAAAGAAAGCATTTTCAATCCGTAGTAGGTCAAATCCAACTCCCACCAACGAAAGCCCTGCCTCACCGAGTGCGGGTAGCGGTGGTGATTGTTGTGCCACCCTTCTCCAAGGGTGATGAGTGTCAACAACCAGCTGTTGCGACTATCATCGTCCGTCTCATAACGCCGACGGCCCCAAACATGCGCAAGCGAATTGATAAACAATGTGCCATGCAATAGCACCGTGGTACTCACAAAAAATGTCCAAACAAAAAACTGAACCATCGTCACGCCAAGTTCGGGTGCGAAGGTCTCAAGTGCCCAGCCGATTCCCAACATCAAAAAACCATAAGCGAATGGAACGGTCTGATCATAGCGATTGAGAAATACCAATTCCGGAAACTTACTCAAATCAGGGATGCTCTTGTACGCAGTTGGGAAATTTTTCATCGAGGTCAGCCAGCCGATGTGCGACCAAACAAAGCCACTGACAACTGGCGAATGCACATCCTCTTCATGATCCGAGTGCTTGTGATGGTGCCGGTGAGTCGCCGCCCACCACAATGGACCCCGCTGCATCGAACTATTGCCGATCACTGCGAACACAAATTGTGCCGCGCGAGAAGTCTTGAAGGTCCGGTGGGAAAAATATCGGTGATAGAAACCCGTAATGGCAAACATCCGGACGACATAAAGAAACGCCGCAGCCAAAAATGACACCTTGCTAAACCCCACCCAAATCACCGCAAAGCACCCTGCATGCAGAAAAATGAATGGCAAGGTCCGCTGCCAATTCACCACTGCAGGAAGCTCCGCAGGATCCGGTAAATCCTCACGCCGAAAGTCCGAGTCAAGCCACCGGCAAAAGGTCAAAACAAAGACCTGCCATGCGTGGAGCATTCTAGCAAATAACGAGATTCGAGTGGAATTCATAGCCGGTGACTGAAATTAATTCGATTCCAAACGCTTGCGGACGAATCCCACCGCACCCCCAATGCCGGGAAGATGAGCGAAGAAATTTTTTCCTGAATCCCAGAAGTCTTGGTGGAAGGCCACCTTGCCATCACGATTGAAACGAACTTGGCTGATCCCCACCGAGTGTACCGGCTGTCCCCGACTCAAAGCGGGCGCAGCAAAAACCATGGTCCACCGCACATAATAATCGTCCCCAGAGCGCGCGATGTCTTCAACCTCCACTTCATAGTGGGTCATGGTCTCACTGGTCTTCGCGAAATACGCTTCGATCTCAGCTGCCCCATGGTGAACCACGAGAGTGTCATCCAAATAAGCATCAGCAGCGTAAACCTTCAGAGTGTTTTCCCTAACGGAACTGATGTCCCCGATTCCACGAAGAAACGACGAAAAACGCTCCAATGCTGCCTTCTCGCCTGGACTACCCGCAATCAGGCCGCTGGGTGCGACCTTTTTCATCTGTGCCCGATAGGCCGCAACGCTGGCAGCACTCTGGTTAGGAGCCAGACTGGCATTGAGCAGCAAGAAAACTGCCGTCAATGCCACCGCCATGCCCACTACGAAGGCTGAAATTGGGTGAGTCCAAATCGATGCTGTCATCGTGAGGAGTTTTCGCCCCGCAATCGGCCATACGCAAGCGGAAATCACAATCCCACAGGATATGTCTCTGGAGCCTCGTCTTTCGCCCATTCGGCGGTTCGCTCAAGCGGCTCAACGGCCCGTGTCAGGTCGAAGTGTAAAATCGCATCGAACTGCGCAACCAAATCGGCCTTGAAATAGTGGCTCTGACGCTCGGATTCCGGTAAATAAACGACGCCAATGGCCCGCTCCAATCGAGCACTTCTTAATGCCTCTACCGCAGAGTTCTCTCGGCTCAAATCGAGCCAAAAGTTGGGAATCCCAACTTGATGGAACAATTTCTCGTAACTTCCATCGATGCCGGGTAGCACGTTTTTTCTTTCTGCCGGCAAATGCCAACCCGAGGCCGCAGTCACGGTGCCCGTGTAACTGGTGAAACCGATCAGCTTGCTCTGATAGGGAAACGCCTGCCGAACCAACTGGCCGATGTTCAGTTCTCCTCGCTGTGACATTTCCGTCGCACGAGCGTCGCCCAAATGGCTGTTGTGCGCCCAGACCACCACTTTTGCAGATCCCTGCCGCGATTGCAAATGCGCCACCAGCTCGACCAAGGTCTCCATCATGTGCTCGTCGCGCTGGTTCCATGAAGATGCATTCGATCGAAACATCTTCCGGTAATACTGCTCGGCATTCTTCACCAAGCGTGCATTTTGCTCCGCAAAGAAAAATTCGTCTGCCGCAACTGGCCCTTGATCTGCGAGGTATTCCACCTCCTTCGCCCTCAGATCGGTCAACTGCTGAATCACCTCGGCCCGGCAACTCTCACTCACGCCAGAACCCACCATGAGTCCATAATTTTGCGGATCGCTGCCGTAACGATTCATGCACCCGTAGAGGGTCCTCGCCTTGGCTGCTTCCTCAGGATCTTTGCGCTCGAGATACGCAATCACCTCATTCATGGATTTGTGAAGACTATACAAATCAAGGCCGTAAAACCCAGCCTGATGCTCTAGTGAGTAGACATGATCGTTGTGATCCCGCAACCATCCGATGAAATCAAGCACGTCTGCATTGCGCCACATCCATGCGGGAAATCGATCAAACCCGCCGAGCGCTTCAACGCTATCATGATCGCCCGCTTCCCCTCGCACGTATCGATTCACGCGGTAAGCATCGGGCCAGTCGGCCTCGACCGCCACCGCCGTGAAGCCTTTCTCAACAATCAACCGCTTGGTGATCTCCGCCCGCTCACGGTAAAACTCATGAGTCCCATGCGACGCCTCACCTAACAAAACCACGCTTGCATCGCCGATCATCTCGACCAGTTCATCATAATCCGTAGCGGACCCTGTTAGAGGCTTTGCGTGCTCACGGATCTGATGGAGGACGTGCTTGCCTTCGACAAATTCTCCCGTCTTCGCCCGAGGCAGATCGACCTCTGGATGATGCTCTTTCAAAAGCGCGCGAACCTCATCATCGCTGGTCTGAGCAAACTGGTCATACCACTGCCCAACCGAAAGAAATGGCTCCGGTTCGATTAAGGTCACCACCTCGTCCGCCTCTTCGCGCAGGCGCTCCGCAGTCGCAGGAGGGGCGACCGGCACCGCAATCACAATTTTTTTTGCGCCCTCGTACCGCAACAACTCGATGGCGGCGGAAACGGTTGATCCGGTAGCAATACCATCGTCCACTAGAATAACCGTTTGCCCTGCCACCGATGGCACCGCGCGGTTGCCCCGATATAGCTTTTCTCGCCGAGAAATTTCAGCGGTCTCGCGCTGCACGACCTCTTCGATCTCGGCCTGGGTCAACCCAAGCATGGAGCAAATTTCATCACTCATCACACGGAATCCGCCGCTCGCGATGGCACCCATGGCGACTTCTTCATGGCCTGGAACCCCAAGTTTTCTCACAATCAGAATATCGAATGGCTTGCCGAGTGCCGTAGAAATTTCGGCGGCTACCGGAACTCCCCCACGCGGCAACGCAAGGATGATGAGGTTTTCATCGACAGCAAACTTCGACAGCGATTCAGCAAGTTGACGACCCGCATCCCGGCGATTGGTAAAGGTACGGATGATAGATGTAGCATTCATGACAGTGAACTTTCTTGTTTTATGTTTTTTGTTAGATAAGCATCAAACCAGTCGGCAGCTAAAACGGCCACCTCTTCCAAAGCATTAGGCTCTCCAAAGAGATGGGTGGCCCCCTTGATGAGGGTGAGCCGCTTGGTTCCCGGCAAACGTGCAAGCGACTCCTCATTCCAGCGAATCACCGGAAAATCAAGCTCCCCAACGATCAGTAAGGTGGGTACCGCCACATGGGCGATTGCATCCCCTGCTAGATCAGTCCTGCCCCCGCGAGAAACGACGGCTTTGACCTCTGGGGACTTCGACGCGGCCACAAGCGCTGCGGCAGCACCCGTGCTTGCGCCAAAGTAGCCCAACGCCATTTTTCCGACATGCTCGTTTTGCTTCGCCCAATGGGTCGCCGACAGCAACCGCTCGGTGAGCAATGGAATGTTGAACCTCAACGCTCCTGAACGAGCCTCCGACATGGACTCTTCGGGCGTTAGAAGATCAAACAACAGCGTCGCAAGATTTCGTCGGTGCATTTCACCTGCAACCAAACGGTTGCGAGGACTTAGCCGACTGCTACCGCTACCATGTGCGAAAACGACCAGCGCAGTGGCACCAGCCGGAACGCTCACATCGCCGTGAAGGATCGCCCCAGCACAGGGGATTCGAACTTCGTGCTCACTTAAGGTCGATAGATAGGCATTCATGATGGGCAATATCTTGGGGGGGGCGCTCACTCCGAACCCTCGAGGTTCCTCCAATGTCGAAACGAGCGGTATAGCCTACCACACCTCCACCTCAATCGCAACTCATCGAAAATCAAAGTTGCACTCCCCGCCGATCAGACGAAAAAAGCGGCCCTCGGAAAAACCGGGAGCCGCTTAGGTTTTCAATGGTTTCGGACAAGCCGCAAACCTTTGATGATTCAGACTGCCATATCCTTGAGAGCCTTCAAAGGACGCACTTTGACAGCCGTGGAGGCTGGCTTGGCCTTGAAGGTCACTTCCTCCTTGGTGAAAGGATTGATGCCCTTGCGCGCCTTCACTGCTGGCTTGCGGACCGTGCTGATCTTGAGCATGCCTGGGAGAACGAACTCACCAACGGCATTCTTGCTGATGTGCGACTTGATCACGCCTGCCAACCCGTCGAGGACGGATGCCACTTGCTTGCGGCTTAGCGAGGTTTCCGAAGCAATTGCATCGAGGATTTGGGTTTTGTTGAATCTATCTTTAACGGGTGCTGATTTCTTAGCCATGGCAACAACTCACCAAACCAGTGCGGGATGTCAAGCCTTCTAAGCACAAAAAACCGACTCTTTGCTAAAAAAAACGCCTAAAACTCGCCTCTAACCGAAAAAAGTGAGCAGCCTATCCCAAAATTAGCGGGATTACCGATTTTGAATTTGCCAAGCCAGCCTGAAGTGGTATCAAAACACCGCTTCCATGACGGAGGGGTTTTACCCACCAAACCGGCAAGCAACCACGGGAGGTGAAACCTTTCCAAGGCCGCTGTAGCTCAGGGGTAGAGCAATTCATTCGTAATGAATAGGTCGTCGGTTCAATTCCGACCAGCGGCTCCACTTATATTCAATGACTTGTGGAGATTTTCATCTAGCAGAAAAATCCTCACTGCCCTTAAACTGCCTTTATTAGAAACGAGACTTCATTCTATCACCTAACAGAAAAACCCACCCCAACATCTCTGCCAAGGTGGGTCGGTAATCCGACGAAGTATGAGGAAGCCGGAAAATTTAGCCGTAGGGATTCTCGGCAAGATGCCAGCTCACCAAGAAATGCAAGGCGGCGTGGTTTTGCTCGATCTTCATCCGATCCTCGGCGAGCAAATCGAAGGTTCGTTGCAGGCGATCATCGAATGAGGCGGAAAAATCGAGATTGCTGAAAGCGGTCTTCGCTGAATTCTCGGCCTCGGCCACTTTGCCAGCAGCTTCGCGGATTTTGGCATGAAGTTCGTCGGCAGCTCTCAGCGCGATCGGCATGAGAGAGTCGATGACGCCCTCGTTTCGGTGTGCGGTCGATCGTTGGACGCCAGCAAATCCCTCGGTGGCTCCGGCGAGCGCACGCGCGGCGTCTTGATAGGCTTGGAGTGATTCCTCGCTGCCTGTGTCGTTGAAATGCAACTCGGCCTCGTGTAGCTTCGTTCGGAGGTTGTCTGGATGCGCCTGAGCTTCGAGAGCAAGGTTTGCGCGGATCTTATCGCAGGCCTTGGAGACCGCGGTCGTTTCGTTCTTGGTAAGGGTCAACGATGCGATGGCCGGAGCGATGTCGAGCGGATGGACTTGGAATTGGTTAATCATGGTTTACTTGGTGATCTTTTTAAGGCTGCGGGAAATCACGCCATTTTTGGCGACTGCGAATCCTCGGCGTGCAAGCTCTGCGATGGCCTCGGCTCGGCCTGCTTCGGGTGCGCTGCGGTGAGTCGCGCTTTCGATTAACTTTGAATCTGGGACATCCGAGAGCGGAATTTTTTTGTCGGCGTTGGCGGCGATCCGGCGAGCGACGGCTCCGGTTGGTGAGATGATGGCTGGGGTGGGACGCGCAATTCGCCTGAGTGTCTCGCTGACGATGTAGCGCGCTTGGGTTGCCGCAGACTTCTTGCGTGACGCATCGAGTCGGGCTTGTACCGCAGCTCTAACGGTAGCGGCCAAGACTGGATCGGGATCGGGAATTGTGCGCTTCAATTTCGCGCCGACTTCATAACAACGGGTGGCGTGATTTAAGCGTGATTCATTCGGGCCACGCTCTAACATGGCTGATGCTTGTAGTGCCATTAGAGTGGCGTCGGGTGTTTTGTTATTTTGCATTGGAGAAATCTTCTTCAGTGAGCTCGGCAGTGTCGGCATCAAGTTCGGCAAGGATCACTTCGAGCGTTTCGGTGCGCGGGTTTTTGCGCTGCAGGACGATGTGATGCGCGACGGCAAGCGAATCATTCACGTCCACGCCTGCGGTGACCCAACGCCGGATCGTTCTCGGGCATACGCGGTAAAATTGAGCGCGTTCGGCGAGGTCAATTTCGGTGGTGGGGTTGGTCATTGTCAGTTGGATCGAGTTGTCACTGGATTGCCGAAGTCAAAATTTCACAAGGTAGCTCGATTCCTTGGCTGCAAAAAATCTCGTTCATGGCTGAGTCTGATAAGCGGTCACTGATGGCCGGAACGGAACAAAGCAACCGGATCGCGGAGTTATACTTTTCGCGCTGTGGCTTGGATTCATCGCGGAGTTCTTTCATTGCCAACTCGGTGAACACCTCGGTTAGCTCAAAAACGCCTGGAGGTTTGCAGGCTTTGCGGAAGCGGTCAATTAGGTGCTGGGAATTGTTTTGCATAGGATGCGATTTTTCGTTCGAGCCTTTTGGCTAGTGGTGAATCCGGCATATAGTCCATTTCTGAGATTTGCATTAGTCGCTCATCAACTTCTTTGCGGAGAATTCGAAACATCTCCGATTGAGTTCGGCCATCAAGTTGATTGATGACTGCGCCGGCCATCTCGCGGAAGATGAGTCTTGTCGTCATACCGACTAACTTGGCGACTGCGAGAATGTCCTCGGTTGGCACGAGTAGTTCCTCTTCACGGAGGATGATGGTTTGCAAACGCTGGCATTCTAATTTTAACTTCTCCTCCTTTAGCTCTGCCAACTTGCCAGTCGATTTGCCCTTTTTTCCTTCGATGCGTGCAAGCAGTTCATCCGGTGAATGGATATTGATTCCTTGTGCCTGCCATGTCCGGAGAGTCTCACGGGAGATGCCTGAGCTTCGAGCTAGGGCGGCTAGGCTAGGCGGTTTTGGTTTTGGTTTGGCGGTCATTTCTAGTGGTTGGTTCAGTGATGGGGACTAGGAAACTTTTCGATTTGCTCATGCGCCTTTATCGAGATGAGGCGCAACTGCGGGAAAAATTGGGGATCGTAGGGTTCCCATAGGGGGTAGGTGCTGCCTTGCGAGCGCCACCGCCAAGCGAACGGCCTCGATGAGATCAAGGATGAAGATCATGATTCACTGTTCTGCTTTCTTCGGACCCACGCTTGCTTTGTAGTTCGCGAATACACTTCGCGTGCCGCTGCACATCGCCCACCGTGATGACTCAGCCCAGCGAAGTCGCGGAGATGGACGGACTTGTGCGAGAGCAAGGCGCGGCTCACGCCAAGCATGCTTGCCAATTCAGCAAGACTGAGCTGGCCGACTTCCTCGAGTCTCAGGCTGTGCGCGAGGACACAAAGACGGGCGGTCGCGTTTCGCCAGTATGCGGGGCTATTCGCACGGCCAGTTGGAAGGATCAATCGTAAAATGGTTAGAACGGCATTTTTGGGGATTCCCTTCAGATCGCCAAGGTCGATTGTCTCGGACTGCTCAGTATCCTCTACGCCTTCCTTTTCGATCAAAGCGGTAAGTGGGCAATGATTTTCCGCCCCTTCAATATGATGTAAGAATGTCTCCATATCCTTGGATGGTGACAAATTTTCGCTGCCTGTGCGCCTCTGTAGCCGCTCTCAGCGCAATTCTTGAGTCCATGCTTCATGAGTAGATTCAGAGAGCTTCACGGCTTTGCTAGGCGCTTCGCTAGATCCTCGATCACTTCGCCAACGAGTTCTTCAATCTTTTTAGCGTTGCACCTCCGCCTAGTGTTTTGGTGCAACAACGGTGCAAACCCTATATAGGGTTTTGCACCATTGCACCTCTGGTGAATTGCACCAACTTTTGCACCCTTTTGCACCTTTGCACCAATTTCTGATTTCATGGGTTGGTTAGGGTATGGTTTCCTGTGGAAGTCTTCCGAGTGATGCCTTCGGCAAGCCAAGTGGTGACCCTGCTTTTTGCGGTGCGTTCACTCACATCAAGAGCTTTCTTGATTGCCTCCACGAGTTCGGTGTAAGTCATTGTTCCCACTTCACTGAATGCGGCGTCGGCTTCTGAAGTCATCTTCTCGCGCAACTCAGCGGATTTCATTTCCCTCGCTGTTCCGCAACTCGTGTGCATCATGGCTTGATCGTTCCAAGCGAAGCATGGTCCTTCTGACTTTGGCAAATAGCAGTGCCTTGCCTTCTCAGCCCACATCGTCGTGACCCCGTGGCTGTCCTTCGCAAGCCTTAAGTTCGTCTCAGCCTTCCTCTCCATTTGTGAACCAAGGTGGCCTCGGGTTTTACCAGTCTCAGAGCCACCGGGGTTCTCGTGTAATATGGTGATGATCGCGCAATCGTAAAAGATCGCGGCGGTGTGAAGTTCAGTCACTAAGGCGAAAGCCTCAGCAGAGTCATTGGGGTCGGCGCACAAGTCACCGATTCCGTCAATCATCACCGCGAAGATCCCGCCGTGCGTCTCTTTGCCTTCCCGCATCGCGAAGTGTAACGCTTGCCGCCGCTCTCGAATGGTCAGGTCGGCGAGAGAATACGAATGGAACCAAGTTGGCGGCTTGTCTACCTTCGCGCGGCGCACGGC
>JAPJNB010000207.1 GCA_026461385.1 Akkermansiaceae bacterium | reverse complement strand
TGGTACATCACCGGCTTTTCCCGCGAATCCTTCCAAGGCGACAGCCACCGCTTACTACTCATGCCCCCATCCTATCCCTCCAAACCCCCAATACAAGAGGAAACCATACTTTTTGTCTGGGATTTTGTAGGGATTTTGTAGGATCTTGCTACAATGATTATTTGAATCGCCTTTCTATTGACCTCACGCCTGAGGAAGCAGTTTTTCTCCGAAATTAAATCACAAACTGTAAGCGCGATAGCCTGATCGGGCAAATTCTCATGCGCGATACTTTGATGAATCAGGTACTGTAATTGCCTGAAACCGCAAATTTTGAAGATTTTGCCGAGATTCCCTTTATCGATGGCCTGAAAAACCAAGAGCCCCGAAGAACGGTGCAACATGCCCGCGACTTCTTGGAAATCATGAAGGGCGCGGAGACGCGATATGATTTTCTGCTTCAATCCAGATTCGGCACAATCGAGTTGAAGGCCAATTATGAAAAACGCCGGGAAAAGTGGCGTGAGAGGGCGTGAGAGAATCATCAAATTTGCTCCGCTTTGGGACAGCGCTTTCATGTGGACTCTGGATTACAAGCGAGGAAGCCATCTCCAACGCAAGGGAGGGAAAAAACGCAGACACTTTATTTAGATTTTAGGTCCGAGCTTGAAAATTAACGCAATCTGTTTGCATTTGGGTAGCATAAGGTAGCGGATTTCGGAGTATTTTGATGCCATTTTGTGCCTCTGAGTGCGACTCGGCCACCTTCTCGGCGAACCTCAGATTTGGCAAAAATCCCTAATTTCATAGGTTTTTTCCTGCATTTGCAGGGTGGTGGTCCCGGGTGGAATCGAACCACCACCTACGGCTTCGGAGGCCATCGTCCTATCCATTGGACCACGGGACCAGTGCACTTACGCGCGAAGACATAGGGGTATCGGGACGCATGGGGCTTGGCAAGAACAAGGATGCGACACCCTTGGGTTTTCGTTTTACCGCAACCCCATCTGATCCCACGCAACCCAAAAACTGCGGGTCTGCTCAGGATCTGGCCGGATTTCGAGCAACAACGCTCGATCGCTTGGCTCGAACCGATCGAAGTCGTCGATGGTGCGGATGCAGAGGTGATCCATGCCCCAGAGCGTCGCAAATCCAGTAAACTCGACGGTCTGCGGGTTGATCATCCACTCGATGGCCCGCGGACTGAGCGATTGGAGTCGCGGCAGACGTTCAAAGATCTTGCCGCCGCCGTTGTTGATCACCGCGAGGACTCGCCCTTGGCAATTCACCTGCCCAAGCACAAAGGGTGCTGCTAGATCGTAGAGGGCGGTTAGATCGCCCACGACCGCCCATGTTTCACTGACGTCGGCCGTCCAGCCAAGCCAGGTGCTGAGCTGGCCATCGATGCCATTGACGCCGCGGTTCGCGCGCACCGAAGGAACTGGCCGCCCCCACTGGGCAAAAAGATTCCACTCACGGATCGGCATGCTATTGCCGAGAAAAAGGCCGGCACCTAACGCGGCGTATTGCGAAAGAGTCCGGATCAATGCTGGCTCGCTATCCGGATAGATTTCTAACAGCTCATCAATTCTTGCCGATCGACGGTTCGCAGACGCCAAGTAGTCGAGGGCATCATCGATGCGTTCAATTTGTCCCAGCGCGGGCAGCACCCGGTCGAGGCTGCCACGGAGGACATTCGAATTCCTCGCAAATCCCGGCAGGCCGTTGCGGCAAACCGACCAAACGGAAATTTGAGGCATGCGGTCGAGATCGCGCCAAAATCGACTGCTTGGCAATCCGCCGAGCCGCAAGATCTTGCCGGGTGGGAGGGACTGCAGCACTCGGTCGGCGTCATGAATGGCGAGTGACTGAAGTGCCTCGCGCAGCCCACTGGTTGCCTCCGCGACCACGGGTGCCCCGAGATCTTGGCAAAAATGAAAAACCTCCTCGCGTTCGTCCGGCTCCAAGTCACCGATGAAAACCACCAGGCCTTTGTAAGCTTCCTCACGCAACCAACGCGCCAGCGCGGCCACATCGAGACGATCTTTCGCCGCAACAAACGTGCCAAGCGTTTCAGCCGAGAAATCCTCAGCGTCGGGCTCGAATGCTTCGTCGAACTCGGCATTTAAATGGACTGGTTGCTTGCCATCCCAATCGGCCAAGCCCCCTTGCCAAGCGTGGCAACCAAAGATTCCCAACTGCACGATCGATTGCGGCGCACCCGTCCCGCGATAGACGGCGGGACGATCCGCAGTGATTGCGACCAAGGGCCGCGCCTGATAATGCGCCTCGATCACCGCTGGCAACAACTCCGCTGCCGCCGTGCCACTGGTGGTGACCACCGCGCAAGGCCGCGCGGTCTCCATGATCCGGCCCAACGCGAAAAAACCCGCGCTCCGCTCTTCAAAATGCCGCCAGACCCGCACCAAACCTGCCGCCTCCGCACGCGCAAGCGCCTCCAGCAAGGCCGCATTCCTCGCACCGGGGCAAACGACAAACTCGCCGATCCCTGCCTTGAGACAAGCCTTCACCCAATCAACTGCAGGATTCCATGGATTCATAAACTGGTTCGTAACGCACCCAGAATGAAATGTCCAAACGTGCGAGTTAAAAATGCGGATTTTTGCACCAACGCCCGAGCTTTGACCACTCGACTCAATTGAGATTTGAAATTCCTCAACTCGAATGCAATCCGCACCGGGTATCGTACGTTTTGAACCAATGCAATGGAAAGCCTTGCAGCGGTAAACACGCAGCCACGCTCTTGCTCAGCGGGTGAAAATAGACCGGTTAGCCACCGCCCGGGACCGCAGTCGAACCCCTCGCAAAGAGGGGCCCCAAGAACGCGACCATCATCAGTCATAAAAAAAACGCGTGCTGGAATTCCCCCCGGATTTCGCAGCACGCGTTTTGGTCCAGAATCACGCTTGGGCCGAGTTCGGTTGACTTCCCCCCGGAGATCAAGACGAAACAGAAGGCCCAGCCTCTTGAGACTGAAGTTTTGAGAGGCCGAAGCCGTCTCAGAACGAACAAAACGTAACTGACTGTACGAGTTTGTGAAGTGCTTTTTTCAATTTTTTTCACAGAATCTTCATCGTATTTGGCTTGACACCGAAGAGCGTCTCCACCGCCCCCATTCGAGCGGTGGCGGCGGAATCGAATGGGTCGTATCAAAACCCGCGAGAGGCAGCGGTAAAAAAACCACCTTCGCTCCTTTCTAATGAGCCTTGATTATCCGAAAGCAAAGCGGATTCCCGCTACCATTTGCGGCGGTTGAAGCATCAATCAAGAACCTCAATCCAAACGCTCTGGCAAACGATTTTCCGAGGGCGCTTGGGTTTTCTAGTGAATGGTCAGGGTGTCCGTTTTGCGGAGCCTACGCGGGCTTTTCGGAGACGATGCGTGGGAAAATCGGTTGGGGTGCGGCGATCGTGTGGTGGTCTGGCAGCAGGCCCCAGTGGAGGTCGGTCAGCTTGAGTGTGGTCAGGCTGGGGAGTTGGAGTTGCTCTGCGAGTTTCGCGGCGGCGGCGGGGAGGATGGGCGATAGCAGCACCGAGGCATGTGCGACGCTCTCGGCGAGGTGATAGAGAACTGTGGCGAGGCGCTCCTTGTTTTCCGGGTTTTTATTGAGTTCCCAGGGTTTCATGCGCTCGGCGTATCCATTGCAATGAACGATGTGGCGGCTGAGTGCTTCTAGGCCTTTTGAAATATCGAACTCGTCCATGGCATGCTGATACGCGGCGGTTGAGTCCGCGAGTGAGGCTTGGAGAGCGTTTTCCTCCTTGGTCAGTGGGCCGCCTGGGTGGAGGATGCCGCCGGTGAAGCGTTGGCTCATGTTGAGGGCGCGGTTGCAGAGGTTGCCGAGTTCGTTGGCCAGCTCCGTGTTGAACAGCATGATGAGCCGATCCAAGTCGAAGTCCGAGTCCTTGCCGGTCACGATGTCGCGGACGAGGTAATAGCGCACCGCCTCGATGCCGAATTTCTCTGCAAGGTCGTTAGGGTCCACCACATTGCCGGTGGATTTTGCCATTTTTTCACCGCGGATGTTCCACCAGCCATGGACGAGGAGGCGCGGCATTTCGGCGTCGGTGAATCCCATGGCATGGAGCATGCAGAGCCAGTAAATCCCGTGGGCGGGGATCAGGATGTCCTTGCCGATCACATGGACGGGGCGATTTCCAGCGGTCCAGAGTTTCGAGAAATCTGGAAGCCCGGCATCCGCGGAAGCTTTGTAGCCGGCGAAGGAAATGTAGTTGATGAGTGCGTCGAACCAGACGTAGGTGACGAAATTTTCGTCGAAGGGGAGCTCGATGCCCCACTGGAGGCGTTCCTTGGGGCGTGAGATGCAGAGGTCGATGCCTGAGTTTTTTTCGAGAGCGTTGAGCAGTTCGGACTTCCGGAAGGCGGGGATGATCACCTCAGGGTGGTTTTCGATGAATCCCTTGAGCCAGTCGGTGTGATCGCTGAGTTTGAAATACCAGTTCTCTTCTTCTACTTCGACCACCTCGCCCCATTCTGGGCCGAAGTTCCCTTGTTCGTCGCGGTCGCGCTCTTGGAGGAATTGTTCTTGGCGGACCGAGTAGTGACCGGCGTGGGTTTTCTTGTAGAGTTGGCCTTGTTCCTTGAGTGCGGTGAGAATTGAGCGGACGCAGGCTTGGTGGCGAGGGTCGATCGTTTCCGCCCAGCCATCGTAGCGGACGTCGAGTTTCTCCCAGAGTGCCGAGAATTTCAGCGTGGTGCGGGCGACAAACTCTGCGGGGGAAACCCCCTCCTTTTCTGCGGTTTGTTGAACTTTTTGGCCGTGTTGATCCACGCCGGTGAGGAAAAACACCTCATCGCCCCGAAGTCGGCGGTAGCGGGCGATGACATCGGTGAGGACCTTCTCATAGGCATGGCCGATGTGTGGTGAGCCGTTGGTGTAGTCGATCGCGGTGGTGATGTAGAACATGTTAGGAAAAAGCGAGGGATCGATGATCCGTGAGTGGGTGTGAGCGTTGCGCTCCCAGGCGAGGAAAACACAGGTGGTGCCACTCGTGCAAGAACCGGAAGTGGGTGCTTGAGGTTCGGTCCTAGGATTTCACCACTTTTCCGCCGAGCGACAAGATGCGGGCATTGCCTTTGGCGGATTCTGCCTCGGGGATATTGCCGTCGCGGACGTACATTTGGGAAAGGCTGGTCCAAGCGAGCAGGTCGTTGGGTTGGAGGGCTACCGACTGAAGGCCGCAGCCGATGGCTTCCTTGAGGTGGCCGGTTTTCAGCAGGGCCATGCCGAGCGCGTGCCAACCATCGAAAAACGTGGCATCGAGCGCAACGCAGCGTCGGTAGAGCGTGATGGCTTCGTCAAACTCGCCAACGGCGAGGTAGCCGTTGGCCTCGTCGAAGAGGGCTTGAAGGTCGTCGGACATGGGTGAGCAGCGGCGCGACCGAGGAATCCGAGCGGATCAGCGTTTGTAGAGTTGCTCGACCTTGGCGGCTTCGGTGCGGGCGGTAATCCACGAGGTGAAAGCGATGGTTTCGTTTTCGTTTGCGCGCGATGCGAGTTCGGCATCGATTTTGGCTACGGCGTCGGCATCCTTCACCACTTCACGTTTGACGACGTAGAGGATGAAAGCGCGGTCGCTCTCGGTGATCACCTCGGCGATGGTGCCTGGGTCGATGGTGCGAGCTGCCTCGAACAGGTTTTGCGGTTCGGTGGCGCTGTCGGGGCGGTAGCTGCTCTTGATGGCAGAGAATGCTTTATAATCGGTGATGCCAGCCTCTTTGGCGGCGTCGGCAAAGGATTTTCCGGCGACCAATGACGTCTTGATCTTGGTGACGGCGTCGGTTGCGGCGGTTTTCATGGCCTCGGCAGCCTTTTCTGAAATCAATTGGGCGCGTGCTTCGGCGCGTGCTTCCTCGAAGGTTTTTGGGCGGGATTTCTCTTCGCCATCGAGGCGTGCGACGATCCATTGGTTTTCGCCGATGGCGATGGCCTCCGAGATTTTAGAGAATGGGTCGCTGGTTTCCTGGATTTGGAAGAGTTGATCGATCGCCTTGTCGCCGCGGCTTGACGAGCGGAGGGCGACGTCGAGTTCCTTGGGTGCTGCGCTGCGCGGCAGGAGTTCGGAAGTTTTTACTTCCCAGTGATTCGCCTTGGCGAGGTCTTCAAAGCCCGCGCCTTTTTGGTCTTCGAGCTTGAAGAGGAAGTCATCGACTTGGCCATCGAGAGCGAGTTGGTTTTTGCGGCGTTCTTCGGCAGCGGCTGTGGCGCGCTTGGCTTTGGCCTCATCCTTTTTCGCGGCGGCCGCTTTTTTCACTTCCTCGCTGGCGTTTGGATCGACGGCGGGCTCGGCATCATCTTCTTTTGGCTCGGCGGTAGCGGCAGGAGTGGCGACGATGTAGGTGAACTTCCGGCGGGGTTCGGTGGTAAATGAATCCGAGATGCGTTCCCAGTATTTTTTGATTTCCTCCTCGGTTGGCTGGATTTTCTCCTCGTAGGGCGTCAGTTGGATTTTTGCGAGTTCGCCGGTGATTTGTTGATTTTCGAGGGCGAGGTTTTTGG
>JAPJNB010000206.1 GCA_026461385.1 Akkermansiaceae bacterium | reverse complement strand
GAGCAGCACGAAGCCATGGCCCTCGGCCACCTGCCCGTCCCCGGAAAAATCCGCTTCCTCGACTGATTTCTGCTCGGCCTCTGAGCCAGGAAAGAAAATGGAGACAAAATCCACCCGCGCAGGCATTTCCTATCTTGAATCATGAATTGCCCCGCAAGCAGTTGGAAACATTGGCTAGCCGAAAATGGCCCTCGCCTGCTCCTTTTTGCCCGCGGCTGGAGCAATTCACGTCAAGACGCTGAGGATCTCGTCCAAGAAGCCATCTTGCGGATGTGGCACCACCAAGCCGACAAGGGCGCCACACCTCCAGACCTCCCACTGGTTTTCTCAACCATCCGTTTCTGCGGACTCAACCACCACCGCAGCGAATCCCGCCGCCGGAAACGGGAAGAATCTGTAATCTATCTCAATGATTTCCAAGACGTTTGGCTCGATCCAGTCCTCGAAGAGGACGAAGAAGCGGTGATCCTACGCCACGCCGTCCAGCAACTGAGCCAAAAACTGCGAGAAGTGGTAGTCATGAAATTTTGGGGAGGCCTCACGTTTTTACAAATCTCTGAGACCCTCGCGATCTCGCCAAACACGGCCGCATCCCGCTACCGCTACGCACTCGAACAACTGGCGCAAGAACTTCGCCGCATGAAGGAGGATCGACATGCAAGCGCCTAACCCCATCGAAGAAATCCTTGCCCGCCTCATGCCTCCCGCATTGAGCCAGAGCCGGCAGTTCGAAATCGAAGAAATGATCGATGAGCTGGCCGGGCCTGATGCGACCACCCACGCGCCACTCCCATCCCCATGGTGGCGCTCTCGCATGCTGATCGGCAGCGGAATCGCAGCGGCACTCGCCACACTCTGCGCATTCATTCCCTCAAAATCCAACACGCCCATCGCCCAAACCACCCACAACTTATCACCCATTTCTTCCTCAGAAATGGTACTCATCAGCGAGTCCGACCGGATCGAGTCGATGACCGACGAGGGCTGGCAAGATGAAGCAGACGGCTCCGCCATGCACGCACTCCGAGTCAATGCCGTCGGCCAAAATAGCCTGCGAGACGAGGAATCCGGAATGGTCGTTCAAATTTCCGAACTCCGCGAAGAACTCCTCCTCACCCCGATCAGTGCGTTCTAACATGAAATTTTGCATCATCTCTGCGATTCTCGCCGCTGGGACATTCGCCTCCGCGGACCCGCCTGCAATCCCGACTTTGACGCCTCGTCCAGCCCCCAAATCCCTGAACGTCAGCTCATGGCTCGGCCTGCGCATCGCCAAACCCGACGAGACCATCACCGCTCACCTCCCCGCCATCCCACCCGGCGTCGGATTTGTCGTCCGCTCGATCGATCCGGGTGGCCCCGCCCAAGCCGCCGGCATCCTCGAACTCGACCTCGTCTGGAAATTTGGCGACCAGCTTCTCATCAACGAAGCCCAACTCGCAACGCTCCTGCGCCTCTCAAAACCCAACGAGGAAGTGAAACTCTCGCTATTCCGAGCAGGGCAACCCCTCGTGGTGAAACTCAAGCTCGGAGAAGCGCCCACCATGAGCAAGCCCGTCTTGGGCGAATTGGTAGAATCCACCATCATGCCGGGAGCCTGCATAGGCCCCATGCGCGTCGTAAACATCGCAGAAAAATGCGCCAGCTACTCGGCCGACGACGGCAGCGCCACCGTCCGAAGGGATGGGGACTTGCTGCAAATCACCATCACCGGCCTCAAACAGGAGGCCATTTACGAAGGCAAACTGGCCAAAGGCGAAAATTTCGACAATGTCCCCGAGGGCTGGCGCCGACGGATCCAAGTCCTGAGCCGCTCCTTGGATCACGCGCTCGATGGCAACAGTTACCAGCGCCAACCCCGCCCGCGGGTCGTACCCGCAGCGGCTTCAAACCCCTGAATTTAGACTTCGGCACTTTTTCTGGCGAGAATACCTTGCCTTTTCCAAGCCGACTTCCCATCGTCTTTTCCATGCATTCTGATGTGGCGAAACTGGTCGAGGCCGGTCGCATTCCCAAGACAGTCGGCGAGCGCCTTTCACAATTGGCTCCCGGAAACTTTTGTATTCATAAATCATTCGGCGCCGGCAAGGTGATCGACTGGGATCTCCCTTCCAAAAAGGTCACCATCGATTTCGAAAAATCCACCGGCCAAACGATGGAATTGCAGTTCGCTTTCCAAAAAACCGAATGGATCGCTGCTGACGACTTCAGAGCCAAAAAAATCGAGCAACTCGAAGAACTCCGCTCCTTAACCAAATCAGATCCCCTCCAACTGATCGTCCACCTCCTGCAAAGCCATGGCGGCAGCATGACTGGCGACGCCCTCGAAAAGGAACTCTCCGGAACCGTCATCCCCGAGCCTGACTTCAAGAAATGGTGGGAAACCGCCAAAAAGAACCTTCGCGAAAGCCGCCTCGCCATCGTCCCTCAAAAACGCACCGATCCCATCATACTCCGCACCGGCGACCGCACCCCTGCCGAGTCCCTCATCGCCGATTTCGAGGCCGCCCGTGACATCAAAGGCATGATCCGCGCGCTTGAAGCCATCGCGGCTGACATCGGCGCGTTCGAAAATGAGGCCGACAGCCTAAAACGCCTCCTCAACGACATCGACGAAGGCGCGAAAAAGGCCGCCCGCGTGCAACTCGGCCAAGCACTTCAATTGGTCGCTGCCCGCGACGAAGTCATCAGCTCCTCTCCAGCGCTCGAACTCGACCCCACCGCGGTTCGCCTCTCGGACCTCCTCCTCAGTGCCGATGCCACACGCCTCGCAGATGAAGCAGGCACCCTCCCCTCCGGCCGCCAACGCGCTGTTTATGAAGCATTCCCCCACGCCTTCGCCGAAGAATGGGTCAGCAAGATCGTTCACGTGTTCGACCGCGTCGGAGCACGCGGCGTCACTGAGATCGCCCGCATCCTCATCGAGCGCGATGCAATGCCCACCCTCATCACCCACCTCCGCTCGGCCATTGCCCGCAGAGCTCTTGGACCCGATGCCTTGATCTGGGTGTGCCGCGAACGCAAGGGACCTTCTGCCGAAATTTTCAGCGCAGATGTCGGTGCCTCGGTGCTGAACCTCCTCGAAAACGACCACCTTTCGGACGGCCCTCGCAAAACTTCACGCCTCCAATCGCTGCTCGGCGATGACAAAACTCTACTCACCGACCTCGTCGGCATCATGGACGTCAATGAGTCCCGCAATTTTGGCCGACGCCTCCTTGACTGCCCCGTCTTCGGCGAACTCGAAAAGAAGTCGCTCATGGCCCGCATCATCAAGGCCCGCCCAGAAACCGCAGAACTCGTCAGCGGCGTAAACACCAAACGCCCCGACGAAATCCTCTTGGTCTCATGGGAAAGCCTCGAGAAAAAGAAGGCCGAACTCGATGACCTCATCCGAAACAAGATCCCTCAAAATCTCAGCGATGTGAAAATCGCCCGCTCCTACGGCGATCTCCGCGAAAACTTCGAATACAAGTCTGCCAAAGACCTCGAAAAATATCTCGCCCACCGCCGGAACGCACTCGAGAAGGAAAT
Source organism: Akkermansiaceae bacterium (assembly GCA_026461385.1). Taxonomy (GTDB): domain Bacteria; phylum Verrucomicrobiota; class Verrucomicrobiia; order Verrucomicrobiales; family Akkermansiaceae; genus Luteolibacter. The sequence continues at coordinate 10,683 of JAPJNB010000206.1, read as the reverse complement.
TTCCCTCGCCCGTGGCACCGATTTCAAAGGCTCAGACGCCAGCAAGGTCAACATCGGAACGGTCGTCACCCTCAAGCAATCCAACGGTGGAGAATTGACCATGACCGTCCTCGGCGCATGGGACTCAGAACCTGAGACCAAGACGGTGTCGTACCTCTCAGAAGTCGGAAAAGCACTCGTCGGTCGCCAAGTGGGCGACGCGGTTCGAGTCCGTGATGAAGTGACGGAAGTGATGGGAGATCTCACCATCACCTCCATTGCCCCGTTCAATCCGTAAATTTCAAAAACCCAACCCGCTTAAACTCGCTTAAACCAAACATACCTTATGGACTACACTACCATTGTTGAAATCCGCGGCCGCGAAGTCATCGATTCCCGCGGCAATCCTACCGTCGAAGTTGACGTACACCTCGAAGGTGGAGCCATCGGCCGCGCTGCGGTGCCTTCCGGCGCTTCCACCGGAGAACACGAAGCCGTCGAACTCCGCGACGGTGACAAATCACGCTACCTCGGCAAAGGCGTGCTGAAGGCAGTTGAAAACGTCAATTCGAAGCTCGCCCCTGCACTTCTCGGCTACGACGCCACCGAACAAGCGTCCATCGATGCCACGATGCTCGCGCTCGATGGCACCTCAACCAAAAAGGAACTCGGCGCCAATGCAATCCTCGGCGTGTCGATGGCGGTCGCCAAGGCAGCCGCATCCCAACTTGGCGTCCCACTTTACAAATACCTCGGCGGCCCGAACGCCAAGGTCCTCCCCGTTCCAATGATGAACATCATCAACGGCGGCGCACACTCGGACGCACCGATCGATTTCCAAGAATTCATGATCGTACCCGTCGGAGCGCCCACCTTCCGTGAGTCACTCCGCTACGGTGCAGAGGTCTTCCACGCCTTGAAAAAGGTGCTCCATGACCGCGGCCTCTCCACCGCTGTCGGCGACGAGGGCGGCTTCGCTCCAAAGCTCGAAGGCGCAGAAGACGCACTCGCCACGATCTGCCAAGCCATCGAACTCGCCGGCTACAAGGTCGGAACCGACATCGCTTTCGCACTCGACGTGGCATCCTCAGAATTCTTCGACGCTTCGAAAAATGCCTACGTTTTCAAAAAATCCGATGGCTCCGTGAAATCGGCCGAAGAACTCGTCGCGTTCTACGCCGACCTCCAAAAGCGCTACCCCATCATTTCGATCGAAGACGGCTGCGCAGAAAACGACTGGGACGGCTGGAAAATCATCACCGACAAACTCGGCAAAACCACCCAACTCGTCGGCGATGATCTCTTCGTCACCAACGTCGACTTCCTTAGCAAAGGCATCAAACTCGGCGTGGCGAACTCCATCCTCGTGAAGGTTAACCAAATCGGCTCGCTCACCGAAACCTTCGACGCAGTCGAACTCGCCAAGGAAAACAGCTACACCTCTGTCCTCAGCCACCGCTCAGGTGAAACGGAAGACAGCACCATCGCTGACCTCGCCGTCGCCACCAACTGCGGCCAAATCAAAACTGGCTCGATGAGCCGCTCGGACCGTATCGCAAAATACAACCAACTCCTCCGCATCGAGGAAGAGCTTGGCGATGACGCAGTTTTCGGCATCAAGAAGCTGAAAGTACTTCAATAATCGATTGAACCACTTCAAGCGGCGGGCCCCACAAAGGCTCGCCGTTTTTTGTTAGAAACCACGAGGCTCGAGGTCATCACGGAATCCAGAATCTGCCTGCTCAACCGTAACCCAAGCGGTATCCAAAAAAACGTTCACCCTCTCGTATCCAACCGTTCCCGAATCCGCTTCAGCAGCAGCTCGGTCTGCGGCATCACCGCCCCCGCCTCACGTGCCCGCCGTAGCGGTTCTTCCCAAATCGGAAAAACCTCAACTTCGCGACCCTCGACATAGTCAATCATGCTGGAGGTCCGATAGGGCCCCATCGGGCGAGTGCGATTGATATGGTAATCCATCAAACCATCGTCCAACTGAAGACCCAGTGCACGACCTCCCGCGATCACCTCGGCCATCAACGCACGCAAGTGACGCTCACGCTCGGGTGTTGCTAACAAATAATCAGTGGTCACACCACCATCGGCAACCGAAAGCCCATTGAACGGAATATTCCAAACCAATTTCTCCCACTGAGCTTGCTCAAGGCTTTCAACGGCGGTGGCCGGGATATTCGCAGCTTTGAAGCGGCGCTCCAATTCAACCGCACGCCCCTGCTGATTCGGTCGCCACTCGCCGATGGACATGCTCCCGCCCGCCGAATGACTCACCACCCCAGGCGCAACCCGATTGATACAAACAAAACACATTGCTCCTAACACGCGGTCAGCCCCGACAATTTCCGCAAGGCTCTCGCAATTGCCCAAGCCGTTCTGCAGCGTCAGTACCTGGGTGTTAGAATGCAGCAAGGGCGTTAAGACTTCTCGCAAATGACCATTGGATGTTGCCTTCCACGCCACGATCACCAAATCAACCGGACCCATTTCGAATGGGCTCTGATAGGCATTCACCCGAGGCAAACGAAAATCCCCATGGATACTCTCAACCTGAAGGCCGTCTCGCGAAACAGCCTCGAAGTCGGACCGCGTGAGAAACCGAACATCTTCCCCCGCACTCGCTAAACGTCCCCCATAATAAAGCCCGATCGCACCCGATCCTACCACCGCAATACTTTGAAATTTCCAATCCATGCCTCTAAAAAATCGATTCGCTTACTTCCCCTTCGATGAATCCTGTTCGAGCTGCTTCGCTCGCCCTTCAAAAAAATTCTTTGCCCGAAGCGTCTCATCCAGACGCCGCTGCACATCTGCCAACTCGACCGAAAGCGCGTCCCGCTGGGACTTGATCTCGGCAAGTGATTGTCGCACGGGCGCAAGATCCTCGCGGTTCGCCAAGGCTTGTTCCAATTCGCTCTTCAGCGTAGCATTTTCCGCTGATAGATTTTTACTGGCCTCACTGGCCTTTAAAACTTCTGCATTGCGAGCAACCAGCTGTTCACTTTTCTGATCTAATAGACTCTGACGATCACGAACGAGTGCTGCCAAGGAATCGACGTCTTTCTTCATTCGATCCGCGATCTGATCAAGCGATTCACCTGCCACGACTGACCCCGCACCCTCATGTTGCAAGTCATAAGCAGCGCGAAGGGCATCCGCCTCAGCTTGGAGCTGGGCGATCTCATCGACTCCACCCTCAGAATGGCTGACTCGCTTGTCGATGGCGATGAACAACATGATTCCTAACACCACGATCAGGATCAGCCCAACCACTACCGTCGATGCATGACTGGATTTCTGAGGATGCGCACCGACCCCTCCATCGTTGACATCCGCATCTGCCGTGCTGGGTAATTTCTCATCAGACATGGGCAAAGCATGCTCACCCAAGCCTCAAGATGTCAATCCGCCGCTTCACTCACACGAATCCAGCAAGCCCAAGAAATCATTCGGCTTATCGAAAAGATAGTCCGGTTGCAAGGCCGCGAGCGACTGACGCGAGTTGAAGCCCCAGGTCACCGCCGCAATCGGAATACCAGCCTTCTGCGCAGCCTTCACGTCTCGCAGCTCATCTCCAACATAAAGCACCTCCTTTGCCTCAAGGGAGAATGTCTTTAGAATCGCTTTTAAGTGCTTTGATTTCCCCGTCAACTTCGACGTCGAGGAGATGAAATCAAATTGTTCACGAAGCCCATGCGCTTTGAGAAAGAGGTCGACATTGGTCGTGGCATTTGAGGTTAGAATCCCAAAGCTCCCCACATGACTTCGCAAACTCATGATCACTGCGCGCATGCCTTCAATCAGCCGTAACTGAGTGATGTTCGCTCGCATCATGCTGGTGCCCCTCGCAATCAGTGAAGGCACTCGACGCTTCGGAATTTCCAAATGATCAATCAATTCCTTAAGTGAAAGATGCCGCAGCCCTTCGATTTCATGCTGGGCGACTTCGCGGATCTGATAGTCTGGAGCGATCTTATTAAAAATTTGGCGAGTCTCTCCCAAGGTATCCGCAATGGTTCCATCAAAATCAAAGACCAAAGTTTTATATGTCATCACCATGAGTTAGTTCATTGAAGCACGAAAGCCGTCATTAGACCAGCGGCAAATTCGGGTGAATGTCGCCATCGAGCGGAGAACTTTCCCCCTCGAGATGCCTCAACAACGCCGCGAAGGCAATCATCGCCGCATTGTCTGTACAAAAGATGGGAGAAGCCAGCACCAGCTGAGCCCCAGCCGTTTCACAGGCAACTTCAAACGCTCCGCGCAATGCACGATTGAGACTCACCCCGCCAGATAACGCAATGCGGTCATGGCCCACTTGCTTCGCAGCACGCAAAGTTTTATGGACGAGAATATCAATCACTGCTGCCTGAAATGAAGCTGCTAGATCTACTAATGGAACCTCACCCCGCACCTTCTGGAGGGTGTAAAGCACCGCCGTCTTCAATCCCGAAAATGAAAAATCCAAATGTGGATCATGAATCATCGAACGAGGGAAATCATAAGCCTTCGGATTTCCCCCCTGAGCGACTTTCTCGATCTCGGGTCCACCGGGGTAGGGCAGGCCTAACATTTTTCCGACCTTATCGTATGCCTCGCCAGCGGCATCATCACGCGTACCGCCCAGCTTGTAGTAACGCCCAGCCCCCTGAACATCCAACAAAAGCGTATGACCACCCGAAACCACGAGGGCCAAATGCGGAGGCACTTCGGTCTGATGGATGAATGGCGAAAGCAGGTGCCCCTCAAGGTGGTTGATCGCTAAAAATGGCCGCTTCATCGCGCAGGCCATGCCTTTAGCGGCCGTACTCCCTATCAACAAGGATGACGCAAGCCCTGGACCATTGGTCGCCGCAAACGCATCGATCTCGTGCATGCCAACCCCCGCATCACCCAACGCTCGTTCCACCAAACCCCGCAAGTGCAACGAATGATTGCGCGACGCAAGCTCAGGAACCACCCCACCATATTCACGATGCAACGGGATCTGGGACGCCACGACAGACGCTAGGACCTCAGTCGGATGCCCGCGCAATCCACGAACAATCGCCACGGCAGTCTCATCACAGGAAGATTCAATCGCCAATATAATTGCCACGACCAATTTCATAACCCAGGAACCCGCCAAGACCCGAACAAAAAAATAGCCGAGTCGGGCTCATGGCCCCTCCATGAGATCACCCACCACTTCCTCGGGCTTGAGATCCATACGCCCGTAAGTGGAAATCGCCGCCCTCACCATGGCCACCGCGCTCTCACGCTCGTCATGAACCACCTGCACCCCAAGCTCCCGCAAGCGCCGGACATCGCCGGCATCCTTGGCACGACCAAAGATGCAAATTCCGGCATTCCGCTCTCTCACCAACGGCACCGCCGCACAAGTCGCTGCTACTGACGAGAAGGTAAATGCCACCAATCGAGCCTGCCCGATCCCTGCCAAATCAAGTGCCTCTGGGTGAGTCGCGTCGGCAAATAACACCGGTTGCCCCACCCGTTTGAGCGCCCTTACCGTCTCCGAGTTGAGTTCCATCACCAACGTGGATACCCCACATCGCTTAAGTGCTTCATTCAGCGAGCGCCCCACAGCCCCATAGCCACAAATGATCGCATGATCGTGAATCTGCTTAATCATTTGGACTGGCGTCATCAACTCTGGCGATGAATTACGCCTCTTAAACCATCCCGATTTCTCCATCCATTTTCCTAACGGATCCGCGCACCGGATGATCGAAGGAACTGCCGCCATCGTCACCGCAGTGCACACCAACAGCATTTGCTCGATGACCGGATCAAACGATTGATACCCGCCCACCTTACGGATCAAAACCAGCGAAAACTCACCCGTACTCGCAAGGCTTCCCGCCGCTAGCAATGCGGGTCGCGCGGGATGCTTAAGCGCCTTGAGCACCAAAAATACGACCGCACCCTTGAACACGAGAATCGCCATGCTACCTAACAAAACCTGAGGCCAGTGTGAACCAATGACCGGCAGATCAATCAACAGACCCACCGAAATAAAAAAGATTGCAATGAATAGATCCCTAAATGGACGAATGTCCGCGAGAATCCGATGGCTATAGATCGACTCACTCACCACCAGCCCTGCCACAAATGCCCCCAACGCGAGCGACAAATCAAGTGCCCCACCCGCAAAGGCGACACCAGCGCAAAGCCCGATCACCGTCAAAGTAAACAATTCACGACTGCGGGTGCGTGCCACCGCATGAAGCAACGGAGTCAAAATCAAACGCCCGAACACCCAAGCACCTAACAGGAACAATCCACCCTTGAGAGCGGATAGACTGATCTGCCCCAACAAAGAACCCTGCCCTTTCCCATAGAGCACGGGAATCACCATGAAAAATATAATTACCATAACATCCTGGAACAGGGCAATCCCCAGACTCGCCCGACTCCCCGGATGATTTTGCTGACCCAAGTCCTGAAACGACATCATCGCCACTGCTGTCGAGCTCAATGCCACCGCAACGCCTAACACCATGCTATCCACGATTGAAAATCCTAAATACCTCGCCACAAGACCAACCAGCCCAGTCGTCACGAGCACTTGAAGTCCTCCCCCAAAAAGCGCAGTCCGCCATAGATGTTTCAATTCACTCAGTGAAAATTCGATCCCCAGCGTGAACATCAACAGGACCACTCCAATTTCCGCAAGGTGACCGATCACCGGATCCCCCTTATCCAATCCCACAAGCCAGAGAAGACCAAAATTCCCTATTACCACTCCACTCAGCAAATATCCAACCAGTAAACTTTGCTTGAATCTAACAAGAACCAAAGAAATAAGCACCGCAAAGACCACCACCAAGGTCAAAAGTGCAAACAACGGCGAGACATTCACCACGCCACTGCCTAGAAAACAATCATACAATTCCATCGGTAGAATCATCCGCCTGATTTCACCGATCGCAAAGAACAAAACAGCCCTAGGCGATTTTCACCGGATGAATCACACCATCTGCGCCTCTAAAGAATACCTCCTCGGCACCGCGCTTGAGATACCCCAAGGCATGAAGCACCTCACCCGTAGGCAGCGGCGCCACACTGGTAATCTGCCCCACCTCACCACCCGACGCATTTTCCACGGGCCCCGTGACCACAGGCACACCTGCGTGAAAGATAAACCGCGTCAAACGCTTGTTCACCTTCCCCGCCGACTTGATCCGTGAAATAACTTCCTGGCCGATGTAACAACCTTTTTGATAGGAAATGTCCGTGGACTCCAACAGTGCCTCTGGCGGCAGAATACCCTCAACCAACTCACGGCCCCAGCTCGGAATCCCATTCTGAATGCGCAAAACCTCGAACTCATCTCCCTCGTAACATCGAGCCACTTCGGTGAAATCAACTACCGTTTCGCAAGGAATCCACCAGTCGGCACCGTCCACCCCAAAACGATTGGACTGCCGCACCAAAACGCCCGCCGGCGCATGCCATGCCCCCCCCATGAAATGACACAACCGGCAAGCTCCGGACAGATCCATAACCTCCACGTCGTCCGCGATCAAATAACGAGTCAGCCTCGCTATGAGATCATCAGCCCTGCCCGCGGGTCCTTCGATCCACAGCGCACCGGCATCATCTTCCGTCACCATCACCCGGAATTGGAGGCGCCCCTTCGCATCCGTCACGCACGATGGCAATGCGATCTCTTTTCCAATCACCCGGCGGACGTCTTGGGTGATTTGTCCATTGAGAAACCGAACCGAATCAGGTCCCGCAAATCGCAATACGGTTGGAACGCCAAGATCTACCCACCTCACCGAATTCATGCCGGATGCAAATAAGGTTTCGCGAGCACCGAATAATCCAGCCCTCCAAGCCCGTCGGAATCGAGCTCATTCATGCGTTTGGAAACGGATGCAATCGCAGGCGTCAGCACCCCGGCTGAGTCGGCCAGAGCAAGCATGTAGCGCGCATCTTTTCCCATGTTAGAAAGTGAAAAATGCGTCTCAAAATCTCCAGCAACCATGGCTGGTAATTTCATCGTGGCCAACGCAGAAGAACTCACATTCAAGGAAATTGCCTCAATCAAGCATGCTGCGTCTACTCCATGAGAAGTGGCGATCGCCAAGGACTCCGCCAACGCCTGCACCGTGCAAGCCGATATCAGATTGGTGGCAAGCTTCACCACCGTCGCGCTCCCAACGCCACCACAGTGCAAACGACTTTTACTCGTCACACTGAGGTACGGCTCCAACATTGCGGCCAAGGATTCATCACCACCGATGTAGTAAATCAACTGACCCTTTTCAGATGCGATTTTACTACCGGTGAATGGCGTATCCAGAAAACGACATCCTTGATCCGCACATACCTTTTCTAACCACTTGATAGTCTCTAGGTCCAACGTCGCATGATTCAATAAAATTTGCTCAGGCTTCAGCAAAGGCGCAACCCGCCCAACCACCTCACGAACCGCAGGCGCATCTTTCAGATAAATCGAAATGATCGATGCGCCATCGATTGCGGCTTCGACTGTATCAACCTCTCCTGGCAACGCTTTTGGGGTACGATTCCAACAAGCCACCTGCCAGCCAGCATCACTGAGACGCCGACACGCACGCGATCCGATAATACCAAGCCCTAGAACCGCAACTGGAGTCGTGTGAGAAATCTTCATTGTTGCCGCTGCAGTGCGAGTTCTACCAGTTTCGCTGCTTGCTGCCGGATGTCCTTGATGATCTCGATCGTCGGGGGCTTACCCTCCTCAAGCACCATACCGGTCCGAAGCCCAGAAAGCACCTCACGCATCGCAATGTAGTTCGGCCGCTCCGAAATCTTCGGCTCAAGCCCTCCGATCGATTCAGTGTAGTAATCAGCAATGTCCTCGCGCATCACTTTCCGAGCTCGCTCCTCGGAGAACTGCTTCTCCACCGCCACCGTAGAAACTTCCAGCGCACGGATCCAGCCACCGAGCGAAATCAAGTGCGCCAAGTCCGCATCACGCAAGCTGACCAACTCCGCCTCGACATCCTGCTGCGTCGAAGAAAGCTCCTTCTTCAGCTGCACCACATCTTTGTTTTTCGCACTATCTAACAAACTCGCTGCATGACGATTCACCCGATCACCCGCGCCAAGCGCTTTCCCATACCGGGTCAAATCCTTGGCAAGCCCCTCGACTTGCTCGAGTTGTTCGGCTTGCACCACCAAAAATCCATCCGCAATCAAAAATCCAAGCTCCATGGCTAGGTCCGCACGATCCTGAGACATCCGCGCCGGCATCTTTCTAGCAACATCCGCAATCGGCAAAGGCATCAAAAACTGAAGGGTATCGAACAACTTCGAAATCGATGGCGCCGTGAATTCATTCACCCCCAGTTCTTCCCGAACGTGCGCCTCATCGATCAAATCCTTCGGAATCTGAGGCGCTGCCTCTCGCGCCGGATCCTCCGCCCGCATCGGAAGTACCGACGCCACCATCAATCCCAGCATGCAAAAACAATTCAGTTTCACGGGCACAGTCTGCCACCACCCGCCTTGCAGAGCAACCGACAAAATTCAACCCCACCGATTTCAAACCCTCCGCCCTGTCGCTTCTGACCGATGTGAAAAAATTGGATTGCCAAGTCCATCCGACTACCCCAACCTTCTTTTGTTGGAGCGACCAAGCGGTGTCTTGTGTCACTTCTCCAACCTTTGGGTCAACGCCCACCTGCCCTACTGGAGCCCGGAAGCTTCCTCAAGCTAACCAACTTCGGCGAGCCTGCAGACTCGTTGAATACCACCCATCCACCACAGGCAGTTGCGTATTTTTACTCAGCGATCTGGCTCAACCATCACCTCTCAACCCTTATTCCCATACCTCATGGCCGGTCACAACAAGTGGTCAAAGGTCAAACACATCAAAGCCAGAGTCGATGCCATCAAAGGCCGGGTCTTCAGCAAGTGCGCTCATGAAATCGCCCTTGCCGCCCGCGCCGGTGGAAGCGATCCAACCGCAAATTCTCGCCTCCGCACTGCCATCGACAACGCCAAGTCCGTTTCCATGCCAAAAGACAACATCGACCGCGCCATCAAAAAAGGCAGCGGCGAACTCGGCGGCGAAGCAATCCAAGAAATCTCCTACGAGGGCTACGGCCCTGCTGGCACCGCATTCATCATCGAAATGGCCACTGACAACCTCAACCGCGTCGCCGCCGACCTCCGCCTCATTTTCTCAAAAAATGGCGGTAGCGTAGCGACCCAAGGCAGCGTGTCCTACCAATTCGACCGCAAAGGCGAAATCCGCATTCCTGCTGCAGACATCTCCGAAGACGACGTCACCCTCAGTGCCCTCGAAGCCGGTGCGGACGACATCCTGAGCGACTCAGACGAGCACATCATCCTCACTGCCGCCAACGAACTGGGATCCACCGCCAACGCCCTCCGCGCATCTGGACTCAAGATCATTTCCGAAAAACTCGTCTCAATCCCTCAAACCCCCTGTGTCGTCACCGATCTCAGCACCGCCCGCCAAGTCCTCAAACTTTATGATTTGCTGGATGACTACGCGGACACTCTCAACGTCTTCACCAATTTTGAAGTAGCAGACCCGATCTTGGATCAACTCGCTTCCTAAACCACTCCCAAGGCTTCACGCACCCCAACCTTTCCACTCTTCCGGATGAGCAATCAAAAAAAACAGGATACCACACCGCCGTCATCAACTGCTCGGGGAACGCCTTGCTC
>JAPJNB010000205.1 GCA_026461385.1 Akkermansiaceae bacterium | reverse complement strand
ATCCACGCGGCGGATGACACGACATCCAATGTCGTTTCCAAGTCGATTTCCGTGGGAGAAGGTCGCTCGACTTATCGCGGCCAGGTTCACATCCCCAAGCACCTCAAGGGTTGTAAAAATAACACCGAGTGCGATGCGCTACTGATCAACAGCCACAGCCGCACGGACACGTATCCGGCGATCACCGTCAAGGGTAACCGCCATGCCACCCAGCACGAGGCGTCGGTGAGTCAGGTTTCGGAAGACATGCTGTTTTACATGCAGCAGCGTGGCCTCAATGAGGGTCAGGCGATGTCGCTTGCCGTGAACGGCTTCATCAACGACCTCGTCCGCGAGTTCCCCATGGAATACTCGGTCGAACTCAAACGCCTCATCGATTTGGAAATGGAAGGCTCTGTCGGCTAGTTCTCATCTTCTCACTGAATTTCGAATTTTTTCCATGAGTACCACTCTCGAATCCATCGATCCCATTTACACGAGCGCACCGGTGACACCATCGTATTTGCCGGCTTGGTTCGCGGAGCGCCGGCAGTCTGCTTGGCAGCGTTTTTTAGCGATTCCGGCGCCCAAGCGAGGGGATGAAACATGGAGATTCTCCAGCATCAAGCAGTTGGACTTTTCGGCATTTCGGAGGGCTCCGGCCGTTGGTGCGAACGATCTGATTGCGCGCTCGATCGGGTTGGAGTCGCCCGTTGCGAAATTGATTTTCGTCAACGATGAGCTCGTGCACATCGCCGCCGATTTGCCTGAAGGCGTGGTTTGCTTGCCATTGGCCGAGGCGCTGGTCTCTCACAGTGATCTGGTCCAAGCGCATTTCATGAAGCAGGATGCACGGCTTGGTTCCGCCAAGTTTGTCGCCTTGCACGAGGCGTCGGTGACCAACGGCTTGTTCGTTTATGTTCCAGATCAGGTTGAAGTCGAGGGAAGCATTGAGGTGCATCATTGGGTCGCGGGCGAGCACTCGGTGATTTTCCCTCACACCTTGGTGGTTACTGGGAAAAGTGCGAAAATCCGTGTGGTGGAGATGATCCGTTCGGCAGATGAGGTCCAGCCGAGCTTGTGCATCGCCTACAATGACCTGAGCGCAGGTGCGAACTCAAAGCTCGATTACGTGGTGATCCAGGCATGCAATGAGGTCAGCCGTGTGATTCAGATCAACGAGACCACCACCTCTCGCGATGCAGCGGCCATGGGGTTCATTCTCAATACCGGTGCCTCGTGGGCGCGCAACGAATCAGTTTCACGCCTCGCGGGTTCGGGCTCACGCTCGGACATGCTGTCGGTGAGTATCCCCGCCAACGAGCAGGAATACGACCAACGCACCTTTCAGCACCATGCCTCGGAGGGGGCCTATTCTGACCTGCTTTACAAGAACTCGCTGTATGATCATGCGAGGACGATCTTTTCGGGGTTGATCTTTGTGGCTGAAAACGCACATCACACCGACGCCTATCAGACGTGCCGGAACCTTTTGATGAGCGACACCAGCGAGGCGAACTCGATGCCCGGTCTCGAAATCAATGCGGACCAGGTGAAATGTTCACATGGCAGCACGTCCTCCCAGATCAGTGATGAAGAAATCTTCTATCTGCGTGCCCGGGGAATCGACCCGGTGAATGCGCGGCAATTGATTGCCCGTGGATTCTCGGTTGATGTCGTGGAACGCCTGAAATGTGATGAAGTGGAGGCGCTCGTCTTGAAGTTCGTGGATGAAAAGTTTGCCCGCATCGCGGCTGGCGGAAATTGATCGTCGAGAGGGAGGGGGATTGGTCTGACGCCCACGGCACCGACCTCGCTTTTTTTCGGGAATAGTCGGGCCGACACCGATTGCCAAAAGGCTTGCACAAAAGAAACCCAGCGACTAACACAATGCCCCTATGACATCCGAGACGACTCTTATCCTTTTTAAACCCGATGCTGTTGCGAAAAACATCACGGGCCAAGTGCTTTCCCGATTCCAAGCGGAAGGTTTCATGATCCGCGGGATCAAGATGATGACCCTCAGCGATGAAATTCTTGCTGAGCATTACTCGCACATCGCCGACAAGCCGTTTTTCCCTGCCGTCCGTGGTTTCATGCAAGAGACGCCAGTGATCGCGCTTGCGCTTGAGGGCGAAAACATCATCGCACGGGTGCGTGATCTCCTCGGGCCAACGGATTCGATGGTGGCCCCTTCCGGAACGATCCGTGGTGACTTTGGGTTCAAGGATGCCGATGCCAAGATGCGCAATGTTTGCCACGCTTCCGATTCGGTTGAGGCCGCGCAAACTGAGCTGAAGCGTTTCTTCAAAGAAGGCGAAATTTTCGCTTACTAAGTGATGCTCGTCGAACGCGTCAAGTATGTCATCTGGGCAGCCGACTTGGCGCGGGCGACCCGATTTTATCAGGAGGCCTTTGGTGCAACGATTGCCCGATCCTCCAACACCATGACCGAACTGGATGTGGCGGGGGCGATCCTCGGCATCCACGGCGGCGGCGAGGGCAAACGCACCTGGACGGGCATCAGCTTCCAAGTGGCCGATGTCGTCAGCGGTGCCACCGAAGTATTGGCCCATGGCGGCGGCCTCGCCCGCGAACCCGCCGAGGAGGACGGCGAAGTGCCCCACCTCGCGATGTGTTACGACACGGACGGCAATGAGTTTATGCTGATCCGCAAGCGCTGAGATCGAACGGTAGCATCGTTGAGGTCGGCTTTCCCGATGGACGAGTGGCTCGTTAGAGCTTCGCGACGCGTCCGAGGCTTGGCTGTTGGCGAACGATGTTTGCCAGCATCTTGCGGCAGTGATCGTAGCTCGAACGCTTGCGGAGGATATCGGCACTGCGGTTGAAGGATCCCCACTGGACGACCGTCATTTCGACCGTGCGGGTGCCCCATTCGTTCATGATTTCCTTGCTCGGCTTGTAAATATCAATCGTGCCAGTGCCCATCAAAGCCGAACCATAATCGTCGACCACGTACAAGTACGGCATTCCTGCGATTCGGAAGGTCGTGCCCACGGGATAGAACGACCAATCGGCGGCAGCGCTGTGAACGCGGTTGGTGTAGCGAAGTGCGGTTCCAGTGGCATTACGATCCCCATAAATCAAGTGGTCGGCCTCGGTGCTGGTGTAGGCGGTGGTCCGAACCATCCGGGTGCGATCACTGAAAGCGTAAACCGGCATCGAGTGCTTGTCATGAGGCTTGCCGATGGCGGCGGCCCGGGTCACCAAGGAGACCGACGGAAGCTGGAAGCTGTCATGCTTGGCGTAGAGCCCGCTTCCGGAAAGGATCGAACTGGCGGAGAATCCCCGGGGCCCAGAAGTGCCACAACTGGTGAGAGCGGCGGCAATTGAGGCGAGCAGGAGTGTGTAGACGAATCGAAAAATCATGTTGCAATGAGAGAATGCACATTGAGGTGCGCTGGTTGAAGTCCGCAATCCTTATGCCAAATTTGGAGTCAGGGCAAACCGAAAACGGCATTGTTAGCGATTTGTTGCAAAAATGTCACTAAACCTCAATGAGTTCCGTGATTGTTTCCGTGGAATTAAAAATGAAAATTTGGCGAATCAGTGAGGTTGGCCTAGAAAAAACCGGGAAAAAATCCCCCCGATGGTGTGGTTTGGCAGCCAAATCAGCGGGTGGTGGCTGGGAGCCAGACCCTCGCGCCAGCGCTCCGGCCGGCTGGGGATTTGAAAAACCCCTGTAGGCCCGGACGCGTTTCCAAGTCGGCCAGCGCCTCCGCCACCCGGCCCCGTCGCCAGCGGAAGCCCGCATCGCGCAAGCGCAGGGGATCTGCCCAACGGCTTTTCAGGACCAATTCGCTTTCGGTTCCCATCAGCCGTGCGCCAATTTTGAGCATCGATTGCGTGGCGGGGAGCCCGAGCGGCATTCCCACCGCTTCGCGGAATCCCTGCATCCACTCGCGGTTGGTCGGGAATTCGGGTGCGGTGACATTGATGGTGCCATCGAGAAATGGGTCGGCGATCGCAAAATCGACGGCTCGGAGGAAGTCTTCCATGTGGATCCAGCTAACCCGCTGGTTTCCGCTGCCCATTGCGCCGCCAAGTCCGCGAGCGGTCAGCTTGCGCAGGACATCGTAAACCGTCTGATCTTCATTCGCGAGCACCATGCCGATTCGCAAGGCAAGTTTGCGGGTCTCCGCGGGCACTTCCGCACCAAAGAACGCGTCTTCCCACGCTTGGGCGACCTCACAGGAAAATCCTTCCCCGGGCTCACCTAGCCAGTCGTTCTGTGGATGATCCTCCGCGTGGCGGTACCACGTCGCGGTGCTTGCATTGAGCCACGCCTTGGGCGCGACTTTACACCCGGCGACGGCGCGGCCGATGACTTGCGTGGACTTCACCCGTGACTCGAGGATTTCTCGACGGTTCGCCGCGGTGTAACGGCAGTTCACGCTCCGCCCTGCGAGGTTGATGATAGCTTCCGCCCCTTCCAAGGCAAGGGCCCACGGACCCAGCGTCTGGCCGTCCCATTGCAAAAAGGTGCCGTCGCCACTCCAGCCTTCTTGCGTGCGACCAATCGCGACGACCTCCTTGCCCGTCCGCGCGCAGTGGCGGGTCAGGTAACGACCTAAAAATCCATTGGCTCCGAAAATAACGACCACGGGGTTCATTTGATGTGTTTGATAATCAGGTTTAACAATAATTTGAAATTTTCAGGAAATTCTGAAAATGAGCGAGTGTTCAGCCGAGAAGTTTGGCCGCCATCTGAAGGGCGAAGCCATGCTTCATGAGTGAAATTCGGTCGGACATTTTAGAGGCGAAGCTCACGAAGTCCTCCAGCGATCGCATCTGAGCGTGGAAGGCCTTCCCTTCGGGCGTTGCGATGCCCTCGCTCTCTTCGGCGCAGCGGTTGAGAATCGCCAACGCTGGGTCGATTTCCCGGCGCTTCCGCTCACGGGCGACGATCGTGAAAATCTGCCAGACGTCTTTTTCTGCCTCGAAAAACTCGCGGCGTTCCCCCTTTTTCACCACCGAGCGGATCAGCCCCCAAGCGACCAATTCCTTGATGTTGGAGTGGGCGTTGCCCCGGCTGATTTCGAGCTCCTCCATGACCTCGTCGGTCGTCAACGACTCGGGCGCAGTCATCAGTAACGCGTGGATCTGAGCCATCGTCCGGTTGATGCCCCACTGGGTCCCGAGCGCGCCCCACTGCGCTACAAATTCGTCTCGCGCCTGTTTGAGTTTTTCAATTTCCGTGTTCACGGTTTTCAGTAAATACTGAAAAATCAGAAACTACAAGAGAATTTAGTTTGGCTTGAAATTTGCTCCATGGTCCTTGAATTTCCGCCAGTGGCAGAGTGACAAATTAGACACAGCCCGCCGCTTGATTGAAATTATCTTGGGTGCAGCATTGCGCTTAGCCTATTTAAAATCACTGAAAACCAATGAAAACCATGATTTGTAACTCCGAATTGAAACGTCCCCTTGGGATCTCACTACCTCTACGCTGGGGCCGGGCACTGCTCGCAATGGCGCTCGTCTCCGCGGCTTCAGTCATCGATGCGGGAGCTCAGGTGTATTACAACCTCAGAGCGGGCAACTATTCCGAGGATTTTTCGCAGATTGCCACTTGGACGAGTCCAAGCACCAATTCGTGGTCTGGTGTTGCGGCGGGTAATGTGACGGCTACGATTCCTGCGGCCGTCAAGATCACAGCGAACACGACGACTTTCATGGGAACCAACGGCACAGGAACTAGTAGTTCCGCTGGTGTCCAAAGGCCAGCGGCCAACCTTCAATTGCTAGCCACTGGTTCCACTGACAACAGTACATCGATCGCGATGGATCTCAATCTCGACTTTACAAGTCGTACTTCCGGCAACCTGGCATTCAATGCTGCGGCGGTGACCAATAGTACCGGGAATCGTACGGCAACGCTGCGGGTTTATTACTCCACCGATGCGACCAACTGGACTGAAATCACGGGTGGGAATCTCCCATACGTTGCCACGAACGGCGTTGCCAGTTCTGCAGCGGTGAATGTTTCCATTCCATCGGCGGTGGATGGCAAAAATCAAGTGAAGTTGCGGTTTTACTGCTACAACGGTGGAACCGGGAGTGTGGCAGGAACACCCGCAGGAAGTCGGCCAAAGATATCCATCGATGATGTCGCCGTGACATCGGTGGCGAGTACGGTGGCGGATACCACACCTCCCGCAATATCGAGTTTAGTTCCGTCGAACGGAGCCGTGAATGTTTCAGCCAATGCAGCGCTCCAGTTAGGGTTTTCTGAAAGTGTGATTGCTGGAACAGGAACCATCAAAATATTCAAATCTGATGGCACCCAAGTCCAATCCTTTTTGGTTTCCGACAGCAATGTGAGCATATCAGGATCAGTCGCGACTATATTCTTGAGTTCGAATTTGATTTCAGGGGTAAGTTACTATGGTCAAGTCTCTGCTGGTGCTTTCAAGGATGCCGCAGGCAATGACTTTGCGGGAATCTCCAACACCACGACTTGGGCGTTCACCGTGGATTCTACAGCACCCGTAGTATCAATATTTTCTCCAGCGAATGGAGCCACAGGGGTTGCGCCGCCTTCATCTGTGAGTCTGACGTTCAGTGAATCAATCAACCTTGTCTTTGGAAAATACATCACGATCAAGAAGTCGGACGGAACAGTGATTGAAACTCACGATGCAAGTCCTTTTGACAACGTCATGGCGTCTGGATCGGTTGTCACTGTTACGTTGGCAAATCCGAGTCTGCTCGATTACGGGGTGACCTATTATGTCGAAGTTGAGGCCGGCGCGGTTGAGGACAATTCTGGGAATTCCTTTGCAGGCATCAGCGGAAGCGGCACGTTTTCGTTCACCACAGCCAGTGTGCCAGAGTTGGGAACGGGAACCGGCTACGTACAGACTTTCTCCACGTTAACGGCTGCCAATACGGATCTTCCTCTTGGGTGGAGTTTGAGCGGCACCGTCAAAACTTATCTTGGAACCTGGGGAGCTGGTACTAGTGCCGGAATTTTGGGTAACGCGAGTGTTTTTGGCTACCAGCATATTTCAAGTACTGGGACGGTTGCACAGATCCTGACCCTTCGCAACACGAGTGGGGCACCGATCACCGACCTTGTGATTTCCTACAAAGGCCGTGTGGCTCGTGCGGATCAGACTCGGATCCCAATTTACACCGTGAATGTGGCGGGCAGCGCTGTCAGCGCTCTGGCCTATAGCACGGCGGATGGCGATAACTTGAGTCGCAGTGCAACTTTGACGGGCTTGAACATTACCGCTGGTGCCACTTTCCAAGTGCAGTGGATTTCTGACCGTGGCCAGTCGACTGGTAGTTCTCGACAGATCGGGATTTCAGACGTCTCGGTGGCCATCGGGGTCAAGCAGTTCGCACCAACTGTGACGGACTCCCTTCCGCTTGCCAATTTGACCCATGTAGCTGCTCTATTTAATGGTTTCATCGGCAGCGATGGGGGATCCACCATCACGGAGCGGGGCTTTGTTTACGCCCTGACCGCGACATCTGCGACTCCCACCATCGGGGCGTCTGGTGTGACCAAGGTGGTGGATACCGCCGCTGGAACTGAGCCGTTCACGGCATCGATTACTGGTTTAACCGCCGCAAGCAGCTACACCATGCGGGCCTATGCAATCAATGGAATCGGTACCTCGTATGGCGCCGCGATCACCTTCACGACGCTGGCGACTCCACCGACGTTCACGAGTTCCTACAGTCAGTCCTTCGCGGCCTACAACGGAACTAATCCAGCGGGTTGGTCCGCGATTTCGAGCATGAGTGCCCAATCTTATGCGGGTGCATGGGGGAATTTGGGTGGCTCTGCAGGATTTACCGGTGGCGATAGCAACCCTGGGGTTTTGGGTTACCAGCATACCGGCGGGACAGGGACGCTCACCACAACCCTGACGCTGATCAACGGCTCTGGCGGCACTCTAAACCAGCTTTACCTTTCCTACGTGGGAAGAGCATCGCGAACCGCTGACTCCACCGCAGCGCGTAGTCCTGAGTTTGCGGTTTCGGTGAATGGTGTCGTGGTTTCGGCCTTGGCTTACAGCACTGCGAACAATGTTGATGCAACCCTTGCCACCACCTTGACGGGGTTGAACATTGCGCCTGGAGCCGCCTTCACCATTTCTTGGGCCAGTGATCGTGGTGCTGGATCAAATGCATCAAAGCAAATTGGTCTTTCCAGTGTGCTGGTGTCTTCCTCAGCGCCTGCTGGATATGACGTCTGGAAATCGGCCAATGCAGGCGGGCAAGCCGCGAATCTGGATTACGATGGTGACGGAATCAGCAATGGCATTGAATACTTCATGGGGACCTCTGGAAGTGTCGCCAATGCGAGCCCCGGAGTGGTCGCTGGAACGGTGACTTGGCCGCGCGCTTCGAACACGACGATTTCTTCCTTTAAAGTCGAGGTGTCCACCGATCTCAATGCTTGGCAAGATGCGAGCATCAATTATTCGTCACAACTTCGCATCACTGGCAGTCAGGTGGCATTCACCATGCCAAGTTCACCTGCGAAATTGTTTGTCCGCTTGAGCGTGACTCCTTGATTTGAATTGATCATCGGCGCTCGGGTTCACACTGATGGGGCCGAGTGATGGGATGGGGACCGGGGCGATTTGCTTCGGTCCTCAGTTCGTTTGGGCTCTGGTGCTGAGTGGGTCGCCGGTTGGGCCTCGGCGATTTCAAGCACGCTATTTTACTCTCGGATTTGCCCGTTACCGCGGACGCGGTATTGGTAGCTCGTGAGTTCGCGCAGCCCCATGGGGCCACGGGCGTGGAGCTTGTCGGTCGAGATGCCGATCTCTGCGCCGAACCCGAATTCACCGCCATCCGCGAAGCGGGTGGAGACGTTGTGAAAGACACAGGCAGAATCCACGCTGCGGAGGAACTGCTCGGCGGTTGCCTCGTCGTGGGTGACGATCACGTCCGTGTGGTGTGAACCATGGGTATTGATGTGAGCCACGGCGGCATCGAGTGAATCGACCACCTTGATCGAGAGAATCAGGTCGAGGTATTCCGTTTCCCAGTCATCGGTGGTGGCGGGGATGAGGTCGGGGAGGATGGCGAGGCTTTGTTGGCAGCCGCGGAGTTCCACACCTTTCGAGCGGAGGGTCGTGGCGACCTTGGGAAGAAACTCGGCGGCGACCTCGCGGTGGACGAGCAGGGTTTCGAGCGCGTTGCAGACGCCGCATTTTTGGGTTTTGGAATTGAGGGTCAGCGAGATGGCCATTTCCAGGTCGGCTGCGGCATCGACGAAGAGGTGGCAGATGCCATCGTAGTGTTTGATGACCGGCATGCGAGCGAGTGACACCACCGTTTCGATGAGGCCCTTGCCGCCGCGAGGGATGATGAGATCGAGCCACTTGTCCATGCCGGCGAGGACCGCCACGCTCTCGCGGTCGGTGAATGGAATGAGCTGGATGGCGTGGGCGGGTGCTCCGGCATTGCCGAGCGCCTCGGCGATGGCGAGGTTCGAGTGGATCGCCTCGCTGCCGCCTCGAAGGATGGTGGCGTTGCCGGTTTTGAAGCACAGCACTGCGGCGTCGGCGGTGACGTTGGGGCGGCTTTCATAAATGATGCCGATGGTTCCGATGGGCACACGGATTTGTTCGATTCGGATGCCGTTCGGGCGTTCCCATGCGTCCAGCGTTTGGCCAACCGGATCGGGCAAAGTTGCGACTTGGTCGATCCCTGCAGCCATCGCTTCGATGCGGGCATCATTAAGCATCAACCGGTCAAGCATCGCGGCGGAGAGGCCCTTTTCCTTGCCAGCGGCGAGGTCGAGGGCGTTTGCCTCCAACACCTTCGCGGCATGACTGCGGATCGATGCCGCCATGGCGCGGAGAATCTCGTTCTTTTCATCGGCCGACAACTGTGCTAGGGCGTACGAAGCTGCGCGAGCCTGTTTGCCCATTTGATGGATCGTTTCCTGAAGGGTCGACATGTGGGTGTGAGGTTCGGCAGCGGGTGCGGCGAGGAGATCGGTTAGATGGCGGCGAGGATGCTATTGAACGTGGTGCTGGGGCGGAGCGCGGCGTTTGCCTTCGCACCATCTGGGAGGTAGTAACCACCGATGTCGATTGCATGGCCTTGGACGGCGATGAGTTCCGCGACGATGGTTTCTTCGTTCGATGCAAGGGCAGCGGCGACGGGGGTGAAGATCGCTTGGAGCTCGGAGTCTTGGGTTTGCGCGGCGAGTGCCTGAGCCCAGTAGAGTGCGAGGAAGAAATGCGAGCCTCGGTTGTCGATGGTGCCAAGTTTGCGGCCGGGCGAGCGGTCGTATTCGAGGAACTTGCCGGTGGCGGCGTCGAGGGTTTCGGCGAGGACCTTGGCTTTTGGGAGTTGGAAGGTTTCGCTGAGGTGTTCGAACGATGGGGCGAGCGCGAAGAACTCGCCGAGCGAATCCCAGCGGAGGTAGTTTTCCTCGAGGAATTGTTCCACGTGCTTGGGGGCTGAGCCGCCTGCGCCGGTCTCGAAGAGCCCGCCGCCATTCATGAGTGGGACGATCGAGAGCATCTTGGCCGAGGTGCCAACTTCGAGGATCGGAAAAAGGTCGGTGAGGTAATCGCGCAGAACATTTCCGGTGACTGAAATGGTGTCGAGGCCTTGAACGATGCGATCGAGTGAGAACGTGCAAGCCTCGGCCGGGGGGAGGATGCGGAGGTCGAGGCCCGAGAGGTCGTGGTCTTTCAAGTAGGTTTCCACCTTCGCGATGATTTGTGCGTCGTGGGCGCGGGTGGCATCGAGCCAGAAAACCGCCGGGTCCCCGGTCGCTCGGGCACGTTTCACGGCGAGTTTCACCCAATCTTGGATTGGGGCATCCTTCGTTTGGCATGCGCGCCAGATGTCACCGGCTCCGACCTCGTGTTCGATGAGGATCGTGCCAGTGGCATCGGTGACCCGGACGTAGCCTGCGGCGGGAATTTCGAAGGTCTTGTTGTGGGAGCCGTATTCCTCGGCGGCTTGAGCCATGAGGCCGACGTTCGGGACGGAGCCCATCGTCTTGGGGTCTAGGGCGCCGTGTTGCTTGCAGAAGTCGATGGTTGCCTGATAGATGCCAGCGTATGAGCTGTCGGGGATGACGGCGAGGGTGTCGGCGGTTTGGTTCGAAGCGTTCCACATTTTGCCACCGGCGCGGATCATCGCGGGCATGGAGGCGTCCACGATCACGTCTGAGGGAACGTGGAGATTGGTGATGCCCTTGTCGGAATTGACCATCGCAAGCGCTGGTCCGGAAGCGTAGGCGGCTTGGATGTCGGCCTCGATCTCCGCCTTTTGTGCGGCGGGAAGTTGGTCGATTTTGGCGATGAGATCGCCGAAGCCGTTTTTGAAATCCACGCCGAGGCTCTTCAGAGTTTCTGCGTGCTTGGTGATGAGATCTTTAAAGAACACCTCCACGGCGTAGCCGAAAATGATCGGGTCCGAGACCTTCATCATCGTCGCTTTCATGTGGAGCGAGAAAAGAACGCCATCGGCCTTGGCCTTGGTGATTTGCGAGGCGAGGAAGTCCACAAGTGCCGCCTTGCTGAGGAATGAGCCATCGAGGATTTCGCCCGCTTTGAGCGGTGTGCTTTCTTTGAGCACACGCGTGGTTCCATCGCTGTCAATGAATTCGATTTTCACATCGGTGGCGTTTGCGACGGTGATGGATTTTTCGTTAGAGAAAAAATCATGCTCACCCATCGTGCCGACCGAGGTTTTGGAATCGCTGGACCAAGCGCCCATCGAGTGTGGGTGTTTGCGGGCGTAGTCCTTCACCGCCTTGGGCGCGCGGCGGTCGGAATTTCCCTCACGGAGCACCGGGTTCACGGCGCTACCCATCACCTTGGCGTAGCGGGAGCGCGCGTCCTTTTCCTCGTCGGTCTGAGGATTTTCGGGTAAGTCAGGGAGATCGTAGCCCTTTGCTTTCAGCTCCGCGATGGCGGCCTTGAGTTGCGGGACGGAAGCGGAGATGTTCGGCAGCTTGATGATATTTGCCTCGGGTTGGAGCGTCCACGCGCCGAGTTCGGCCAGATCATCTGCGATTTTTTGGTCATCGCGAAGTCGGTCGGGGAACTGGGCAATGATTCGTCCAGCCAGCGAAATGTCTCGGGTCGTCACCGTGATGCCCGAATGCTTGGTAAATGCTTGAACGATTGGCAGGAAGGAATAGGTCGCGAGAGCGGGTGCTTCGTCGGTCTTCGTGTAAATGATGGTCGGGATTTTGGACATGATCTGAGGGTATGAAAGTGGCAGCCACTCGTCTAAGGCATCGGCCTGCCATGGTCAAAAGCAATTGCTCCGCCAATTCTCCTGTAAATTTAGATCGGCCTAAACCTAAGGGTTTGGTCGTTGTGAATAACTTGGGAAAAGTGTTGGTTTTTCGTTATTTTTAGGCAGCGGGATGCTGACCTTTGAGCCTACCACGGGAGTAGCCTCTGGAGAATAACTTCTTGGTTCTTTGAAACGGGCGGGTGCTCGATTGAAAGTTTTAAACGAGCGATCGAAATTCAAATCATTAAATATTAGTGATTTGCAAACTTTTTCACCATGACTCACCAATTACTTACAAGTTATTCACCGTTCGGGATTCAGTGGTGGGCGTGGGGCGGGCAGGGGTGGTGAGTTGGAAAATCGCAAAGCAGGAGGCGGGAAATTTGGATTGTGAATAACTTGGGTAAATCTCGTTTGATCGAGTGTGTGATTTCTAGCAAGTCGTTGAGATTTCGGGCTTGGGGTGGAGAAATTTTTCGAAATGGCGGGAGGGTAGTGGGTGGGGTGGTCCGGATTTTGATGGTGAAATAGGACCTTGTGATTCTCATTTGCAGGCGGATTCCGCTTTACCCTTCGCGAGGATCACTTCAAACAAAGGGCCGCCGTTTCATTTATCGTGTGCGGCCGTTTCTTCTACCTCAAACCAACACCCCATATGGACATTCAAATTGCCACTCTCTGTGACTTCGCCTCCGACTATAACGGTAAGCTCGTGATCTCCGGAACCTTCGATACCCTCGCGGCTCGGGCGGTTCCGGTGGTTCATCCATCGTGCTCTTTGGCGATGCGTTTCTGCTTCACCCCCGAAGATATCGGGCGCCACAAGCTTTCCATCAATATCATCAACGAGGATGGCGAGTCGCTCGACCCCAACAACATGCCGATCGAGCCTGAGTTCGAAGTTCAGCTTCCCAAGAATGTTCCATTCCTGACTCGCAACATCGTGATGAACCTTCAAGGGCTTCGTTTCCAAGAAGAAGGCATTTACTCGATCGACATCGGTTGCGACGGCGAGATTCTCGTTCGTTTGCCCCTTCGCATCGTCATGGTCACTCAAGGGCCGAACGGTGAATCTCAGATGGCGTAATGCTGAGGCATGGTGTAATGAAGCGCCATGCCAATGCCTATTTCCTATTCTTGTGCCCTGATCACCGGTGCTTCATCGGGCTTGGGCGAAGAGTTCGCAGTTCAAATCGCACCACGGGCCGAGCATCTCGTGCTCGTGGCGCGTCGTGAGTCGTTGCTCGCTGAAGTGGCCGATCGGATTCGTGGGCGGTTTCCGCACGTTGTGGTCACGGTTTTTGCGTTCGATTTGAGTCGATCGAATGGGCGGGAGCAGTTGTTAGAAGCACTGTCGGCAGCGGGGCTTGTTCCGGATCTTTTGATCAACAATGCGGGGCTGGGAGACTACGGTGAGTTTGCCTCTGCCGAATGGTCGAAGCTGGAATCCATGCTTCGGGTGAATATCGAGGCCCTCACGCATCTGACGCATCGCTTGGTTCCTGAGATGATCCGGTCGGGGCGAGGGGCGGTGATTCAGGTCAGTTCACTCGCGAGTGCGTTGCCGATTCCCGACTTCGCGGTCTATGCGGCCACCAAAGCCTATGTGACGAGTTTTTCGGAAGCCTTGCGCATCGAGTTGCGCGAGCATGGGATTCCGGTGTTGGCGGTTTGTCCCGGGCCGGTGAAGACTGAATTTGGCGGAGTGGCGAGGCGCGGGGAAGGGGCTCGTGAGATGCCCGCGAAGCAATCGTTTTATGTGCCAAAGGCGCAGGTGGTGGCTGAGTCTCTCAGCGCCTTGGAGCGTGATGCTGCGCGGATCTATCCGGGGTTGCGGACGCGGGTTGCGGCGATGGCGCTGCGCAGTTTGCCCATGGTCGTGTTGCGACTTGTCATGGGTTTTCGGCCGCGGAGGGCGTGAAGCGTCAGGTGAGGAAATCGCGCTGGCTCAGGCGCGTTCCGCCATG
This sequence comes from Akkermansiaceae bacterium, assembly GCA_026461385.1. Lineage (GTDB taxonomy): Bacteria > Verrucomicrobiota > Verrucomicrobiia > Verrucomicrobiales > Akkermansiaceae > Luteolibacter. Next base: position 3,404 of record JAPJNB010000205.1, on the reverse strand, counting down.
GGCTTGTAGCTGCGGAGCGTCGCGCCGGTGTAAATTTGGCGAGGCCGTGAGATGCGGCTTTCCCGGTCGTCCATGACTTCCTTGTAATTGGCGACCCAGCCAGGCATGCGGCCGATGGCGAACATCACGGTGAACATGTCCATGGGGATTCCGATGGCCCGCATGATGATGCCGCTGTAGAAATCGACATTTGGATAGAGTTTGCGGGAGACGAAATACTCGTCGTTGAGGGCGATTTCCTCCAGTTTCTTGGCGATGTCGAGGAGGGGGTCGGACTTGTGGAGTTGCGCGAGAACTTTGTCGCACTGTTCCTTGATGATCACGGCGCGTGGGTCGAAATTTTTGTAAACGCGGTGTCCGAAGCCCATGAGGCGGCGGTTGCCGATCTTGTTTTTCACTTCTTGGAGGAACTTGGTTCCATCGTCACCTTCGCGGTGGATTTCTTCGAGCATTTCGAGCACCGCTTGATTTGCGCCGCCGTGCAGTGGGCCCCAGAGAGCGCAAACCCCGGCGGATGCTGAGGCGAATACGTTCGCTTGGCTCGAGGCCACCATGCGAACGGTCGAGGTCGAGCAGTTTTGCTCGTGATCTGCATGAAGCAGGAAAATCAGGTCGAGCGCCCTCACAATCTCTGGGTTGATTTCGTATTCTTCGCCGGGGAGCGAGAACATCATGTGGAGGAAATTTTCGGTGTATTTCAGGTTCGACTTCGGGTAGCTCATCGGCAGGCCATGAGCCTTGCGGTAGGAGCTGGTGGCGATGGTGCGAACTTGGGAAATGAGTCGGGCGGCGTGGTAGGGGAAGGATTCTGAGAGCGGCTTGCCGTGAGTTTTCGGGCTTGGGTAGGACGATGACGCATGAATCATCGCGGAGAGGATCGACATCGGATGCGCCGAAGGAGGGAAGGCATCGAAGTGGAAACGCATGTCCGCATGGAGCATTTGATTTTCGCTGAGCAATGCGGAGAACTCCGTGAGTTCGGTGGTGGTTGGAAGTTCGCCGTAAATGAGAAGGTAGGCGGTCTCGATGAACGTGCTTTTTTGAGCGAGTTCTGCGATGTCGTAGCCTCGGTATTGGAGGACTCCCTTTTCGCCGTCGATGAAAGTGATGGCGCTCTTGCAGGCTCCGGTGTTGCCGTAACCGGGGTCAAGCGTGATGCAGCCCGTCTTGTTGCGAAGCGTTGCGATGTCGATGCCCACTTCTCCCTCAGTACCTACGATTGTTGGCAGCTCAAGAGGCTTGCCGTCGATGATCAATTCCACTGTTCCGTTCATGCGGGGCGATCGTAAACAGCTCTCGGCGGATTAAGCTAGTCTGCAATGCAGCGAAATGAAACAAATCTTCTGGGCATCCGAATGGTTTTTATTCGCCAGAGTCGGGGTACGATCCGAGAAGTTTTACGATCGAGCAGTGGTTCCCGAGTTCGGCGAGTGCTTCGGCGACTTTTGCGTCTTCGCAGTGGCCTGCGAGGTCGACGTAGAAAATGTATTCCCAGTCCTTTCGTTTGGATGGGCGGGATTCGATTTTCGAGAGATTGATGTGGAATTGGTCGAAGGCTTGAAGGGCCTTGACGAGCGAGCCGGGTCGGTCGTGGATGGCAAAAAGGATCGAGGTGCGGTCGTTGCCGGTGGGAGGGCATGGTTTCTCGCCGATGACGAGGAAGCGGGTGGTGTTGGTCGCGCGGTCCTGGATGGATTCCTCGATGAGGGTGAGCCCGTAAAGTTCTGCGGCGAGCGGGCCACCGAGGGCGGCGGCACCATGGGCAGCTTGGTCTCGAGCGATCTGTGCCGCCTTGGTGGTGGAGGAAACCTCGACGAGGTCGGCCTCCGGGAAGTTTTTAAGGATCCATGCTCGGCATTGGCCGAAGACTTGGGGGTGCGAGTAAAGCGTCTTGATTTCCGAGCGAGGAATGGCCGCCATCAGGCCGTTTTCAATGCGCAGCAGGATTTGCGAGCAGATGTGGAGGGGGGAATCGACAAACAAGTCGAGCGTGTGTGAGACCGCGCCCTCGGTGGAGTTTTCAATGGGAACCACCCCATAGCTGGCGGCGCGTCTGGCGACTTGGTCGAAGACGTCTGAAAAATTGGGCTGGGGTGAATACTGGACGGAGTGGCCAAATTTTTTGATCGCGGCTTGGTGGGTCCAAGTTCCCTCGGGGCCGAGGTAGGCGATCTTGAGGTCGTCCTCCAGCGCGAGGGCAGCGGACATGATTTCGCGGTAGATCGCGCGGATCGATTTTTCCGGAAGTCGGCCTTGGTTCATCTCGATGAGGCGTCGGAGGAGAGATTCCTCGCGTTCTGGGGCGTAGATTTGGAGGCCATCGCGCTTTTTCACCACGCCCACCTCGTGAACGAGATCGGCGCGGCGGGAGAGGAGGTCGAGCAATTCGTGATCGATGGTATCGATCTTGTTGCGGATGTTGTCGAGATTCACGGGATGGGTAGGGTGTTAGGAATCTTGCTCCGATGCGTCACCTGCGGCTGCGGCAGGGATCCCGATGGTGCTGAGGGCGAGTTGTTGGTCGGCATCGGCAGCGGGCGTTGGTTCCAGGGTGGGTTCTGGCAATTTCACCTTGCGGAGTTCGGAGGCATTCGGGAGGTCGTCGATGGACCGGATGCCAAAGTGTTCGAAGAAGAGGTCGGTGGTTTCGTACAAGAGGGGACGGCCGGGTAGTTCCGCGCGGCCGCCGATTCGGATCAGGTCTCGGTCGAGGAGTTTTTGGATCATGCCGTCGCACGCCACTCCGCGAACTGCTTCGATGGCGGCCTTCGTGATGGGCTGGCGGTAGGCGATGATGGCGAGGGTCTCCATCGCGGGGCCGCTCATCCGCTCAGGCTTGCGGCCAGGGAATAACTGGCGCACGAATTCGCCGAATTCGAGGCGGGTGAAGACCTTCCATCCTTTCGGGCGTTCGATGATGGTGAAGGCGCGCTGGCTATTTTGATAAGCAAGGTTGAGTTCTTCAATCGCGGCTGCGACTTGCTCGGGCGTGGTGGCGGCGAGTGCCAAGAGCCATTCCGGAAGCTCGCTGGGAGCCTTGCCTTCGTCAGTCTCACGGTTACGCACATCCTCCGCCTCGGCCACGCGGGAACGCACTAGGCGTGCAATTTCCTCTGAAGGCAGAGGATTTTGTGAGGCGATCAACAGGGCTTCAACGATGGCATTTAGCTGCATGACGGGACCGCACTTTAGGGATCGGTCTGGGCATTTCAAGTCTGCTGCGGCAAACGGTGAAATCATTTATTTTAGGATCATCGAAGTTTCCGCTTGATGCCGTGTGAATCACAGGCTAACCCACCCCACTCATTGCGGTTTCGGAAACCCAATTTTGAACCGTCCTCCAATTTTTACTCACCTGCATCCTGATCCTTGTTCCATGGCCGCGAAAAAAACCACATCCAAGT
>JAPJNB010000204.1 GCA_026461385.1 Akkermansiaceae bacterium | reverse complement strand
TATCACATCGAAGTTGAATGTGCGGCTTTCAAGCTGGGTGGCGGCTCCTTGGCTGTGGGTTCCGGCGTCGATCTCCGCAAGGCGTTGGATGGTTTCACTTGTGGGTGATCCACTTGCCAGAGCCTCGGCGAGCTTCCGTGATGCAAGCTCTAACTCGAACGCGCGGTGATAGTCTCCAAGTCTTGCCAATAGCGGGGAGCAATCACTTGGAAGTGGTGAAAAATCTTGGGTGCATTCGAGCAACTCGCTCCGGACCGCTTGTGGCGCATCGCTGAAGTAAGCCATTAGACCATCAAGATCCTTCACGCCTTCGCAATTCATGCCGTGCAAGACTCCGGCGGCGACTTGCTGAAGCACTCCCGTCGGGAAATCGTCCGGCTCAAAGTGATTAAGCTGCCTCGGTCGATGTAGGACCCAGGAATGAATCAGTTGGCGGCCTGCGCGTTCGGCGGCGGGAAGCGAGCGTTCGTGCGCCATGATCGGCGCGGTTGGTGCGATCATAGTTTGGCGGCTCCTTGGTTAGGGTTGTCCAACAAAGCCAAGAGTCGTGACAATTCGCGGTCGCTCCGGCGACTTGGTGCGTTCGGCACATAAGGATCGACTTCTAGCAGGTCTAACTGGTCATCAAGATCGGCCTCGGCCACGATCCCCTCCGGAGTGAGTGGTTTGATCTGGCGCGCGTTGAAGAATGCGGCCTGCGCCTCGAGGGTGCGTTTGCCATCAGCACCCTTGGCGGAGTCGATAAGTTCAGTGCCGAATTTCAAAAGCCATTCGCCAGAACGCTTCACCACATACCAAGGCGGGATGGGCCGGAAGTCTAGCTCTAGCTGGACGCCAATTTCGTCGATTTCATTAAGATCAGTATTCGTTAGAAGCGAGTGCCAAAAGTCGGGGTGATCTTCGATGGTGATTTTTTTGGGTGCGGTGTAACGGCTCACTTGGTGCGCCCTGCGACGGCCTCGAATGAGTTCAGCGCGGCAAGTGCTGCGGCACGTTCAAAACGGACAATGCGCCCAGCTTTGAGAACAAGTGGGATTCGGCCATCCCTGCACCAGTTCCTAACACATTGTGCGGAAACGTTGGTGAATTTTGCGAATGTTGCGGGGTTATCCAGCGTTTGCGCTGGGTTGACGTGGTTAGGCTTGATTGCTTTCACGCGGATTAGTTTTCGCATTTTGGATGCGATTACAAAACAGCCGGACCGCTAAAAGCGCCCAAATCGGGCTTTTCCTACGCACTGATGGTTCAGTGCGTAGGTTTGGGAAAAAGCCTGCGGTGCATATTCTCAAACGCTCTGATTCCGTGAGGATATCCAGCGGCTTTCATCTCTTCAGAACGCATAGCTAGGGTGAGCTTCTTTTTTCGGCCTCGGGTTTCCCAGTCACTCCAAAACCATGCCGTTAGAAAAGCCCATTTATCCCACGGTAAACTTGGCGCGGTGTTTTCAAACCTTGGACCGCCAAACGTGAACGAGTTGGTCACGGCGTCGGCCTTCACATTACTCCATGATGCAGCAAGTCCCAGCATCACTTCCGCAGCTCGCTTGTGTATCCCGTGGCAGGTTTCGGGTCCGTCGCTGTCGGCATAGCCTTTTTTGAATTCTTCGGGTTGCCATGTGCTTATTGTGGCATAGACGCACGGGCGGGGCGCGTGATGGGAGTCCGGCCAAGAATCCATTATTTCGGGCGATGCTGGCTCGGCGTTCGCTTGCAAATCATGAAGCAGGTTCACCGGATTGGGGTTAGACGATAATTCTGCCAAGCACGAGGCACTTTGAAACCGAAACGTTCCCGGCTTCAGGTCTTGAATCAAGATTGCCCGATCGAAATGTCGAAGGTGCTTCCCAGTCAGCTTTTCAAATCTGATGGCGGCGGAATGCTCGTCAACCAAATGGGCAAGACGCGGTTCGTCGGGATCGGTGAAGATTACTGGCTTCATGCTACGGATTCCACTGGTTGAATTGCTGCAGGTGCTTTCATGCCCTCGGGCACGATTGCGAAGAACGCCAAGGCCTGTTTCTTGCTCGCTTTGCCGACGTAATGCGCCCGCAAAACGCTGGCGTTGCCTGTGTGACCAAATTCAAACAGAAGCGTTTCAAGGGCCGCTCCCGATGCAACGGCATAGGACGCATGAGAATGCCGAAGCGCATTCGATGGCCAATCAGGTCGGGGCGGCAGGCTCTCCCCCTTCTTCGGCTTGGGCAAGTTCACAAGCTCGGGCGGCGGAGCAACTCCCCACCCTGCCAGATAGCGGCAAGCACGATCGATCCGTCGCCAGTTCGGACACGGCTTGAATGGATGCTTGGCTAGCCATGCGGCAAGTGTTGCGGATGGCGTGATGTGGCGGCGGCGGCCTTTCTTTGTGATGGATGCGCCAAGCTCGATCCCATCGGCGGTGACGTTTTCAGCTTCGAGCCGTGCGAGTTCTTCCACGCGGATTCCTGCAAATAGTTGTAACGCATAGCTTGCAACGGCCTGCGGGAATTTAGTCTCAGCAATGCGAAGCAAGGTCTCGGCTTGCTGGGGGGTGAGAAAACCAATCTCGCTCTCGTTTCTCACCTTCGGCAACTCTACGCGGTCAAGCGTCTCAGGTTGGCACCAGCCTTTAGCGCAAGACCAACGCCAAAAGGCTCGGGCGTGGCGGTATCGGTGCGCGGCAACCGAGGGTGTGGTCCCATTTACGATGACAGCTTGCAACTCGTCGGTTGTGATGGCGGCGAGTAGTTTCTCGCCAAGATCCGCTTCGAGCTTGCCTATTGTTTGCTTGTAGCCTGTAAGCGTGGCCTTGCGTAGATGCTCGCAAGCTAGAAGCCATGCGGCGGTGGCCTCGGCAAGTGGGCGACTCGCGAACTCCTTGGTGCGAATTGCTGCCACGATGCGGGCGGCTTCAAGTAAGGATACGCCCCAAGGCTCAAGCAAGATAGCGGCGGCAGTTGCATCCTCGGCAAGGCTTGGCCTGATAGCTTGCGACTGATGGCCAAACTCGGCAGCGGAATCTTTCAGCAACTTCGCGGCGGCCTTTGCCTCGCGCTGAGTTCGGTAGAAATGCCGCTCGCGTTTTCCGGTCTGAGTGAATCTTGCTGGGACGTTCAAACGCCACCCTGCGGGCGTCTCGATGGGGGTGAATTTCGTGTGCCTTGCCATGCGTCGAAATTGCCCTAATTGCCCTTAAAGTCAAACAAAATGGGTAAAATGGATTTTCTCAAACCAACAATAACCTTTAAAACAAGTGTTTTCAGAGCAAGGCTAACCGATTCGTAATGAATAGGTCGTCGGTTCAATTCCGACCAGCGGCTCCATTTCGCCCAACATCTCCCTTTCGGCGTGGGAATTCTAACGGATTCCCGTTAGAAAAACTCCATCTGTTCCAATTCCTTAGGATCATGGAATCTCACACCGACGCCTAACAGACGCACGGGCCGGCTCTTCCCGCGTTTCCAAGCCTCGGTGAGGAGTTCATCAAAAACCCGTGGATCGAGCATCGGCCCCGCACGTTCAGCACTCGTTACACAAAAGTCGGCGAATTTGAGTTTCACCACCAGCGAACGAATGCTGCGATCTGCATGCGATTGCGCGAGGTCCTCACGGAGCCCATGGATCAGTTCGGTCATGATCGGAATCAATGCGGCTTGGTCCTCGATGTTCTCGGAAAACGTGGTCTCGCTACTCACTGATTTCCGTGTCCGATCTGGAGTAACGGCTCGGTCATCGAATCCGCGACAACGGCTCCAAAGCTCAATCCCCCACCGCCCGAACCGCTGTGACAACTCGATCTGATCCATCTGCTGGAGATCCGCACAGGTCTCGATGCCGAGCGCACTGAGTTTTTCCCGCATCTTTTTACCGACCCCATTGATCCTCCCGACCGGCAGTGCTGCGATGAACTCTGGGATCTCTTCCTCCGAGACCCACTTCTGGCCATTGGGCTTGTGCCAATCCGACGCGATCTTGGCGATCAGCTTGTTCGATGAAATCCCCGCAGATGCCGTTAGACCAGTTTCCTCAAAAATTTGGGCTCGGATCTCGCGCGCGATCGCGTCGCCACTGCTCTGCAAGTGCGAGACATCCAAGTAGGCCTCATCCAATGAGAGCGGCTCGATGAGATCGGTGAACCGACCGAAAATCGCATGAACCCGCGCGCTTGCAGCACGATAGAGCTCGAAACGAACGGGCACGAGAATCAGGTGAGGACAGAGCTCGAGTGCTTGATAAACCGGCATGGCGGCTCGGCAGCCAAATTTGCGGGCCTCATAGTTCGCCGTACAAAGAACGCCTCGCCGGTCCCTGCCTCCTACCGCCACGGGCTTGCCACGCAGCGCAGGATTCTCCCGCTCCTCGATGGCGGCGTAGAAGCAGTCCATGTCGATGTGGATAATTTTTCTCAAGTGGCCGGCGGGATGATCGTTCATTGAACTCGCAATCGAACAGGAAAATCCCATGCGGACTTGGCGCGACACGGCGCGTTCCGCTTTCGAGGATTTCTGTCTTTGCCTAACCGCTGGGCTCATGCAGCATCCAGTCATGTCGATTTTCGAAAAAGCGCGCGAACTTGCCATCATTCAATCATCCGCGGGAGTTCTGGGTTGGGATCAAGAAACCTACTTACCAGCTGCCGCCCATGAGCACCGGGCAAACCAGCTTGCATGGTTATCATCGCGCGCTCATGAACTCGCGACCTCGGACGCCTGGCGCCGTGACCTTGAGTCCGCCGAGGCTAGCGACGCAGGAAACGACCCGAAGCACACCGCAAATCTCCGTGAACTGCGCCGCGAATTCGACCGATCAACCAAGCTCTCGGTCGAACTGATCGCACGCGATTCGATCGCCAGCTCACTCGCCAAGCACGCATGGGCCTCCGCACGCGAGCGTTCGGATTTCTCATCCTTCGCGCCTCACTTGCAGAATTTGTTAGAACTTGCACGCGAAAAGGCAGACCTCTGGGGTTACAAAGGCGAGCCTTACGATGCGCTGTTAGAGGGCTTTGAACGTGGCACTAGCACCGCCGCCGTCGCTAGTCTGTTCGATGCCATGCGCCCTGCTGCCCGCACCATCGCTGCCCGCGCAGTCGAGCGCTCGGCAAGCCTAGCACCCACCCTGCCGCCTGGCCCCTACCCGGTCGCTGCCCAGCAAGATTTCAATGCGAGGATTGGAGAATCGATCGGGTTTGATTTTCACGCCGGCAGAATTGATACCACCAATCATCCCTTTTGCACCACGCTTGGCCCACACGACGTCCGTCTAACCACCCGCTACATGGAATCGGATTTCACCTCTTCGCTCTTTGGGGTGCTCCACGAAGCGGGCCACGGACTCTACGAACAAGGCCTCCCCGGTGCCGACTACGGACTCCCGTCTGGAAGCCCACTGTCACTGGGCATTCACGAATCGCAATCCCGGCTCTGGGAAAATCACGTCGGCCGATCGCAGGCGTTCTGGGAGAAATGGTACCCAGTCGCCCAAGAATGCTTCCCTCAACTTGCCTCATTTCCATTGGAACGTTTCCTCAACTTTCTCTGGCGCGCCGAGTTTTCGCCCATCCGCGTCGAAGCCGATGAAGCGACCTATGACCTCCACATCCTTCTGCGCTTCAACATCGAGCGCAGAATGCTCAATGGCGATATTAAGGTTGCTGAAGTTCCCGGTGCTTGGAACGACGGCTTCCGCGAGTTGTTCGGATTCGCACCGGAGGACGACCGCCACGGTTGCCTGCAAGACATCCATTGGGGAATGGGCGGCCTTGGCTACTTCCCAACCTATACCTTGGGCAACATCAATTCGGCACAACTCTTCGCGGCCGCACAAAACGACCCCGCAGTTGCATCCGGCATCCAACAGGCCAACTACCTTCCGCTGTTAGACTGGCTTCGCAAGTCGATTCACGCCCATGGCGGCACCCTCGATCCCGCCGACCTCATGCGCCAAGCCACCGGGACTCCTCCGACGACCGCTGCGTACCTTGCCCACCTCGAATCCCGCTACCTCTAAGCACATGCCCAAAGGACTCTTCATCGTCATCGAAGGAATCGACGGAACCGGGAAATCCACCCAAGTGAAACGCCTCGGTCAATGGTTCACCGCACAAGGACGCGAGGTCGTTTTAAGCCGCGAGCCGACCGATCAACCTTGGGGAAAAAAACTCCGCGAATCCGCTGCCACAGGCCGACTGTCACCGCAAGACGAGTTGGATTGCTTCCTGAAAGACCGCCGCCAACATGTCGAAGAATTGATCCTGCCATCGCTCGCGGCTGGCAAGGTGGTCATCTTGGACCGCTACTACTTTTCGACCATGGCCTATCAGGGCATCCGTGGATTCGACCCAGCAGAGATCCGCAGAAAAAACGAGGAATTCGCTCCTCCGCCTGACCGACTCATCATTCTCGACCTTGACGTGGATTCCGCTCTTGAACGCATTGGTGCGCGCGGTGACAACGCCAACGAATTCGAGCAACGCGAAAATCTCGCCCGCTGCCGCGAAATCTTTCTGTCACTTCAAGACGAATCCTTTACCCAGGTGATCCCGAGTGCTGGTTCGTTAGACGATGTGACCCAGCGGATCCTCGCGATCTTCTAGCAATTCCCTCGGCAGAGATGCTTGCAAAAAGTTCTTGTCAACTGCAGGCGGGAATCTAAGTTGGATACTTATTGGATTTTCAAAATGATAATTCTTATAACCCAACAATCTAACTTATAGATACCATCATCACCTCATGCCTCGAATCCTTTTGGTCGATGACGACGAAGTCTTCAACATGCTCCACAGCGAAATACTCGAGCGGGTGATTCCTAATGCCAGCATCGAATCATTGCAGTCTGGCCGCGAACTCATGACCTATCTGGATCAGAATCCTCATGAAGAAATCGATCTTCTCCTCATCGACATTCGGATGCCCACCATGAGCGGGATTGAGACACTTGAGCAACTGAGTCAGACCAGCCCAACGCGGTTGGAGCAGATCCAAATTTACCTTCTCTCCTCAACGCTCGATCCCGCTGAAATCCGCCACGCGACATCCATTCCATGTGTCACTGGCTACATTGACAAGCCCATGATGTTCGAATCAGTTCCCAGTCTCTCCCGGACTGAAGGTTGATTTCAGATTCAAGAAATCGCTAAAATTCTTCCTCCCGTGACTGCTATACCCGATGCGAAAGATCCGCTTCTTTAAATCCACTCAAGCACGGTTCGCGCTTTATGGAGTCTCCTTTGGCATGGTATTTCCGTTGGTTGCCATCGTTCTTGACATCCACTGGAGGCATTACTCCCTCAGCTGGGATCTCATTTTTGGACGCGAATCCTATCTTCATTGGATTATCGAAACCGCACCGTTTTTCCTCGGTTTGGTTGCCATGTTTGCAGGAAGGCAGCTGGACCTCGTCCACCAGAAAAATGCCGAGCTCAATAAACGTTATGACCAGATGATCACCTTGCGCGAACTGGCGGATGTGGCCAACAAGACCAAGTCCGAGTTTCTTGCGAACATGTCCCACGAAATCCGGACTCCCATGAATGCGATCATCGGGCTGAGCCGCTTGCTCCACAAAACACCGTTAGATCCGAAACAGTCCACCTACATCGAAAAAATCACCAAGTCCGCAGATGTGCTTTTGCAACTGATCGACGATATCCTCGATCTATCGAAGATCGAGGCCGGAAAAGTGCACTTGGAATCGGTGCCCTTCTCCATAAGAGAAATCGTTGCAGAGGTCGCTGATACCATTAGCTTAAATGGCAAAATCAAAAAAAATGTCCAAATCATCACCCGAGTCGCTGATCGGATCCCGCTGAGCGTGGAGGGTGACGGTTTTCGTCTTCGTCAGGTATTGATGAACCTCGCGGACAACGCGGCGAAATTCACCGATAACGGGGAGATCCACATTCATGCATTCCTTGTTTCAAGACTTTCAAGCATCTGCAAGGTCCGAATCGATGTCACGGACACAGGTATTGGAATGACCCCTACACAGCTTAGCCGGATTTTCTCTCCTTTTGAGCAAGCGGATGTTTCTACCACGCGAAATTTTGGAGGAACGGGACTAGGCCTAACCATTTGCAAACACATCATTCAGTTGATGCACGGATCCATTGAGGTCAAAAGCAGCTTCGGCATCGGATCAGAGTTTTCCGTCACGATGGATTTCAAATGCATCGAACCCATGGAACCCGTAACACCCGATGAGAACTTCAGGGATCGGTTGGCTTGGCTCCCGTTGATTGATGGCGAAGACCTCGCCCAGTTCCGCGCAGCGCTGGGTGGTGCCTCGATTTTACTCGTGGAAGATAACCCCTTGAACATCGATGTCGCCAGGGAGATTTTGGCTGAGGTGGGCGTCAAGGTTCGTGTCGCGCATCATGGGTACGAGGCTCTTGATCTCCTCGACCAGCAGCATTTCGATGCGGTGCTGATGGACATCCAAATGCCTCAAATGGACGGCATCACTGCCACAAAACGCATCCGCTCAGATGGTCGATTCGCCCACCTTCCAATCCTTGCGGTAACTGCCCATGCCATTCACGGTGAGGCCGAGAAAAGCCTAGACGCAGGCATGAACGAACACCTCACGAAACCCATCAATCCCACCGTGCTTTATTCAGCACTTGCGAGACATATCCGCGCAAATCAGTCTCTAGCAGTCTAACAAAAGTTAATCGCACTTCTCATCAGGCGAGATTGCCCGTCACTCTGGAAGGGTAACCTGCAAAACCGTTGACCCAGTCAATGCGATGAGCGGAGCACCATCACGTGGCAGCAACAGAAAGCTTCCTTTTTCAAATCGCCGACCACCGATGCTTTGCAAGCTGCCATCCACCACGGAGAGGATGGAAAACCGTCCTGCTTCTGGATTCCCAATACTGCCTCCCGACTCTAACAATTTTCTATCGGTCTTAAAATATTCGCAGGTGGCCAATGTCTCGCCTACGGGTGAATCCATGGCGGGTTCGAAATCCGTGAAGGCGATGCTAGCAAGTGACTCTGCGACGTGAAGATCTCTCGGTTTTCCATCGAGCCCGACGCGATTCCAATCAAACACGCGGTAGGTCGTGTCGGAGTTCTGCTGAATCTCATGGATGAGGAATCCTGCTCCGATCGCATGCAGGCGGCCGGACGCAATGAAAATCGAGTCTCCAGGCTCTGGCGTGATGGCATGCACGCAAGCGGCAACCGATCCATCGGCGATGGCATGTTCAAAATCCGCTCGGGTAACCCCTTTTTTGAGGCCTACATAAAGTTTGGCGCCTCGGTCGCAGTCGGCGATGAACCACATCTCCGTCTTCGGCTCGCCACCCAGTCCTGCAGCCAACTCGACTGGAGGATGCACTTGGATCGAGAGATCATCCCGAGCATCCAACACCTTGATTAAAATGGGAAACCGAGGATGGTCTTGAAATCCAGCACCAAAAACCTCCTCACGGTGGCGTGACCAAAGATCGTGAAGCGAGCACCCGGCGAAAGTTCCCTGATCGACGATCGATTGCTCGCCATCACGGTCGACGATTTCCCACGACTCACCGAATGGCCGCGAAGGATGAGGAAGCGGGCGGCCGTACACCAATTCGAGTTGGCGACCACCCCACACGCGTTCCATGTAGAGTGGTGTGAAAGTGATTGGTTCAAGCGGCATATCGCGAAACTAACGATTCATCGACCGATTGCAACCGCAGAGAAGATCGATTCATCCGTTACGTGGATCTGAGGTAGGAACGTGGCAAGCATTGGATTTCCCCATCAGCCGAAAACGATTTTTTGCGATCCAATCATAGCCAGCGTCCCTGAATCGCTGCGGAATGAAGCGAGCCAACGCGAAGATTCGCCAACCTCCGCCAAGGAGGCGCGCAAGCTCGATCAAGGCATCCGAGCGCACAAAAGCCTGCCGATCGGACTCACGCATGAGCACGATGGTGCCACCATCCGGAGCTGCGCAATCCGCGAATCCCAATCGCTTTGCCAACTCGCCTTGCAGTGGCTCAAAGACCAAGCACCGATGCCGATCCGCCCAAGAGACCCAGCGCACGGTCCGCGAACAAAATGCACAGTCGCCATCGAAAAAGAATACCCAATTCATGCTGAAGTATAAATTCGATTCGTTTGGGGATCGATATCGAAAAAAATTTCCTTTGGCTTGTAAACCCGACCTTGCCAAGAGGCCATGGATTCTTGATGATGTTCAAATGAACTCACCCCGGCGAACAACTCCCCAAGATTCCACTTCTCAGACCGTTAGCACCTCGCGCATTCAAGACCTGCCACACGATCAGCGCCCACGCGAAAAGCTCGCCCTTCTCGGCCCTGCCGCATTGGACAATGCCGAGTTGATGGCGCTCTTCATTTCCACGGGTACCCAGGGCCGCAGCGCCATCGACATCGGCCGCGATCTCATTGCCAAGTACGGCTCGCTGGGTGCGCTGGGTGGCCTGCCGGTGACCGAGCTCGCAAAAGAAAAAGGCCTTGGGCTCGCGAAGGCTTCAAAGCTCGCCGCGGCATTCGAACTCGGTGCCCGCGTCGCCCGGGAACAACTCCAAGGGGCCCCATTAGACAGCCCTGAGCGAATCTACCAATATTTCGCGCCTCAGCTTGGCCACCTCACCCAAGAACAAGTGGTCGTCGTTGCCGTGGACACCCGCCTGCGTCACATCGGAACCACCGTCGTCTCCGTGGGAACTGTCAGCGAATCCAACGCTCACCCCCGTGAAATCCTCCGCCCCGTGGTCACGCGTGGAGCCTATGGCTTCATCCTCATCCACAACCACCCCTCCGGCGATTGCAGCCCAAGCCGAGCCGACGAATCGGTGACCCGCCGCCTCGTGGATGCCGCCAACCTCATGCAAATCAGCTTCCTCGACCATGTGATCATCGGCAGACCATCACCAGGCCGCTCTGGCTACTATTCGTTTCGCGAATCTGGCATCATCCCCTGAGTTGCATTTCGGAAACACAGGGCGTAGCCTCTGCCGCAGTTTTCATGCATCGCCTTCACCTTGCCCACAATCTTCGCACGCTGGCCCTGCTGCTCGCAGTCATCGCGGGGATCACTGCGCTGGTCATGCTCTGGTGGGCAAATCATACGGGTTTGCCCGAAACTTGGCGCGCCGCCATCGAACAAACCGTGGCAAACCAAGGGTTCCACATCAAAATCGGCGGACTGCGATTTTCCCCGTTTCAAGGGGTCATCGCCTCCGAGGTGCGCGTCTATTCCTCGAGCGATCACACACGGGAAATCTCCCGTCTCGAACGCTTGATCCTCGACTTCGATCAGCCGCAACTCGCTCGCGGCGTCGTCCGTCTCAAAAAAGTCGAACTCGATCACGCACGGCTTTTCTGGCCCATCGATCCCGACAACTCCTCATCGAAAACCCTCAATATCACCGAAGCCAACGGTACCATTCTGATGCCCGGCAAGGGTCGATTCGAAGCACGCAACGTCCATGGCAAAATTGCCGGCATCGAGGTGGCTCTCAACGCCAACCTGATCTATCAGCAAAATTCCCAGCCCTCCGCAGACGACCAGGCCGCAGGAAAACGCCGAATTCTCCTCGCTCAAATCGTCAAAGAACTCGAGAAATGGAGCTTCGACCGCACCCACCCACCACTGGTTCAGATTTCCCTCGAAGGAGATCTCAGTAACAGCTCATCCGTGAACGCGAAGATCCTGCTGACAGCCAATCACGTGGAAAAGAATGACCACCGGCTCGATCTCGTCACGGCCGATGCCAACCTGACCGGAAACCTGCTCACCGTGAGCTCGATCCATGCCACCGACTCGCAGGGTTCACTCGATGCCCACGTCGACTACAACGTCGCTCAGCGCGAAGGGCGTTTCGACATCGCCTCGTCATTGGAGATCCAGCACTTGCTCAATGCGTGGGTCGGCTTACCCGCCTTCACTAAAGACTTCACGGCTAAAAGTCAGAGGCTCGAAGCGGAGGGTGACTTCCGATTCAATGAACGAAATCTGCTAGAAGCTCGAATGACTGGGCACGCCCGATGCGATTCTGTTAGAGTTAAGGAGATTCCCTTTGATCACGTGGAAACCAGTATCTCATGGAGTGACGAGAAACTTTTTCTACGAGATCTCCACCTAGTCCGGTCAGATGGCGCGGCCACCGGAAAGGCGATGATCGAGTGGCCTCTGGTCCGTCTCGAGCTCCACACCACCCTTCCGGTCCCGGTCTATCGGCCTTTTTTTGTCGGCCAGCCGTTAGAAATTGTTCTCAATGACTTCAGCGAGCGGAATGGAGCATCGGTGGATGTTTCGCTGAAAGGCAACTTTGACATCAACGACCACTTTGCCTGGGAATACACGGGGAGTGGGTCGATTCGAAACCTCAATTACAAGGGAGTTCCGGTGAATTCTGCCAACTGCAAGTTTACGCTCAACCACCACGAACTCGATTTCTACTCAGGCGCCGTCGCGTTCAATTATTCAAAATACCCACTGCGCGAGGCATTCGGCGGACCCGAGACAGGCACCGCGAAGATCGGAAGAATTCGCTACGTGGATTCGAGTAAATCCGTACAGGTCGAGGACATCCATGGAACGATTTGGGCCGCTCCGCTGATCCGGTTTTTTGCACCAGCAGTCGCCGACTCGCTGGAGCAGTATCGATTCCACCGCCCGCCCGAACTGAAAGGTTCTGGCGTGGTTGACGTCACCCCTCAAGGTCGCACCCGCTTGGATGTTTCATTCCGCTCGGATGATCCAATCGATTACAAATTTCTCGGCGAGAACATCACCCTCGGCCAACCTCAGGGCCAAGTCGCAATCCGCGGACCTAAGGTGGGCGTCCACCATCTCAAACTCACCGCGTTCGACGGCCCATTGAATGCCAATCTCGAATACCTCGGCGACGATAAACTCGAAGGGCAAATCGACTGGTCTAACCTCTCCATCACGAACTTGGCGACCACCTACGGCTTCAAAGTGAAAGGCGGAGGCGAAAGCAACGGAAAAATCGATTTTTCCCTGACCGGGGGCAAAGTCGAATCGATGGCGGGAGTTGGTAACGTCAGCATCAAAAGCGCCGAGTTGTTCTCAGTCCCGATCTTTGGTCCTTTGACCCCCCTCATTGGTGGCGTCCTCGGCGGGGTCCTGAATGACGAAAGCATCGGGTTCCAGCGGGCAAAAGACGCTTCATTCACCTTCAAAATCGAAAATGGAATTCTGAAGAGCAATGATTTCCAAACTTCCACCAGCTCGCTCAAATTCGTCGGTGACGGCTCAATCAACCTCCAAGCATGGACCATCGACATGAACATGCGGATGAATGCCCGTGGTTTGCTGGCATTGCTTACACTCCCGCTGCGCCCGATCGCCGGACTTTTCCAATTTCATGGCAGCGGCCCGCTGAGCGCACCCGTCTGGGAAGCAACTGTCTTCAGCCCACCGCCGGAGAATCTCAATGGAATTCTCCAAGCGCCACCCAAGGCAGTCTCACCTCCGCAGACCGAATAGCCTAGGCTAGCCCGGGCCAGCCCGATATTTCGCAATTCACATCTTGCACCTAGCCGTCAAAAGGACTATTCTTTCGGTCGCCCAGATGAATCATGAAGGTTCGTCCAAAACGAAAGCACCACGCCATGTCCAACACCTTTTCCAATATGAGTAGCCTTGAGCCTGAAGTGGGGTATGAGCCATCTTCCTCCGTCGCACAAGCCGCCAACGATCTCCGAATGGCTGCTGGCGAAAAGGCACGGACGCTCGTTCATTCCGCAGAAGAAAAAGCCGCAGCCCTGAAAGACCGTGCGGTCGAGTCCGCTCACCACCTGCGGGAAACCGCTGCGGAAAAGGCCCATCAGTTCAAGGAATCCGCAGCGGATCAATGGCAAGACACCCGCGTGAAAGCCAAGGAACTCCACCTCACCGCCGAGGACTACATCCGGCAAAACCCGACGAAATGCGTCCTTGGCGCTCTTGGTGCTGGGTTTCTCCTCGGGCTGATCGTCCGCCGCTGAGGGATTCTCCCATTCCCCCGCTAGGCTTCCTAACGATCGAATGAGTCCAGAATCGAACATTGACCCCACGCCGCCACACGGAGAATCTGAGGCCGCACGACATCACGCACCACCCACGCCCACGGGCTGGCGGGAGGCCATCATGACACTCGTTGCTTCGCGACTTGCCATCATTGAGATCGAGTCCAAGGAATTCGCCAACGAGACAATCCGTCGCACTTCGCTGATTCTGATCGCCAGTTGCTTGATTTTCTTCGCCTGGGCACTCTTCCTTGTCAGCTCCATTGCATGGATCGCGGAGTTGACCGAGCGCCCATGGAGCCAAATCACTCTCTCCATGGCGCTGGTACACCTCCTTGGAGCCCTGTTCTTTGCCCGAATGGCGTCATCGTCGCGCCCTCCCAGCTTCTCTGCCACCCGTGCTGAATTTAAAAAAGACCGCGAATGGATCGAAAACTGCGAAAAAACCCAGAAATCGAGCAACTGATCCGCCTCAGCGCGTCTGCACGCTCTTCCCTAGGGCATGAAATCGATGCGCTTAAGCACCGGCTTGACGTTCCTTCCCGAATCCGAGACTCGCTCAAAAACCACCGCGCTGGCTGGCTTCTTGGCTCACTTGTCTCCGGCCTAACAGCCAGCATGTTTTTTCACCGTAAGCCAACGACTGAGAAAAAATCACACCGCGGCTTGCCACTGACGCTTCTAAGCATCACTTTCTCCGCCGTCCGCCCGTTCGCGAAGTCATGGCTCACAAATCAAGTGAAACATTATCTCGCGCGCACTCATGCGGGCATGCCTGTTAGATCAGAACGCTCTAACAATTCTTCATCACCGAAACCCTTCTAATTCAATCCATTCCATGTCTGCACACCAGGTTCTAGATCACGTCGATCAATACCTCCAGCTCGGCCGCGACTACGATTGCTCCGACCTCCATCTCCCAACCGCCTATCCGCCAGCCTGGCGTCGCTTCGGCCAACTTTCACCGATCTGGCCCGACCACCAGCCCTTGACGTCTGCAGACACCGAGCGCCTCGCCAAGTCATTCCTTGGCCCCAACGAGTGGGATCGCCTCCAAAAACAGGGCGACATCGACTTCGCCTACTCATCAACGAACGGACGCTACCGGGCATCGGTGGTGAAACAACGTCTCGGCTACGACATGGCCTTCCGGATCATCAACGACAAGATCAAGTCGCTCGAGGACATCGGTCTCCCTCTCGAGCACATCCTGCCCCTCACGCGTTATCAGAACGGCCTCGTTCTCGTCACCGGCTCCGTCGGATCTGGCAAATCCACTACCCTCGCGGCATTGGTCGACTTCATCAATCGCGACCGCGAAGACCACATCCTCACCCTCGAAGACCCCATCGAATACGTGTTCGAATCCAAAGGCTGCCACGTCAACCAACGCGAAGTGCACAAGCACACGGAGTCGTTCGCCAGAGCACTACGGGGCGCCCTGCGGGAAGATCCAGACGTGATCATGGTGGGGGAAATGCGGGACCTGGAAACCATTCAGCTCGCTCTAACCGCAGCAGAAACAGGCCACTTGGTCCTTGGAACGCTTCACACTGGAAACGCCCCACGAACACTCGACCGGGTGCTCGACGTTTTCCCAACGGACCAACGCGAGCAAATCCGCATCATGGTTTCCGAATCGCTCCGCGGAATCCTTTCCCAACAATTGATTCCTCGCGCCGACGGCAATGGACGCGTGCTCTCGCTCGAACTTCTCGTGAACACACCTGCCGTCGCAAACTGCATTCGCGAAGGCAAAACCTACATGCTCCCAGGGGTCATGCAGACCGGCAAGAACGTCGGCATGATCACCATGGACGAGTCTCTCCGCCAGCTTTACTCGAAAGGGATCATCTCGCGCGACGAAGCGCTCTTCCGTTCCGATGACAAAAACCAGATGAAGGCCTTCTTCGAGTCCTAATTCTTTAATGACGATTCACCACCCGATCCAACGGGCGCATTTTTCAATTCCGTTCTCATCATTTTCCAATGGCCAAGATTGATTCATTTTTCCGTTACCTCATCAGCTCCAAGGGCTCAGACCTTCACCTATCCGAAGGCCAAGTCCCAAAGATCCGCGTCCACGGCGCCGTCACTCCCATCCCCGATCAAGAGGTCCTACAGGGTGAAAGTTTCCAAAACTTGCTTGCTGAAATTTGTGATGCAAAGGCATTCAGCAACTACCTTCAAGGAGGTGACCTCGACTTCGCCTACGAGATGGACGAAGATTCCCGCTTCCGCTGCAACTACCTCAAACAACAAAATGGTCTTGCTGCAGTCTTTCGCTTGATCCCGACCGAGATTGCCACACTCGAAAGCCTCGGGGTGCCAGAAGCGGTCAAGGAATTCGGCCACATGCGGTCCGGCCTCGTACTCGTCACGGGCCCGACGGGTTCTGGCAAATCCACCACGCTCGCAGCGCTGTTAGATTATATCAACATCAACTTCAACCGGCACATCATCACCGTTGAAGAACCCATCGAATTTGTCCACCGCAACAAGCGGTCGATCATCACTCAACGCGAAGTCCCCATCCAAACCCCGTCGTTTGCCGACGGTCTGCGCGCCGCGCTTCGCGAGGACTCTGACATCGTACTGGTGGGAGAAATGCGTGACCTCGAGACGATCTCTCTTGCTCTAACCGCAGCAGAAACCGGCTTGCTGGTCTTCGGAACTCTCCACACGAACAACGCCCGCAAAACCGTCGATCGGATCGTTGACGTTTTCCCCGCAAACCAACAATCACAAGTCCGCACTATGCTTGCCGCATCGCTGCGTGGAGTGGTGGCACAGCTACTCTGCAAACGCGTGGACAAACCAGGCCGTACCGCCGTTCACGAAATCATGTTCGCAACGCCAGCCGTCTCTGCCATCATCCGCGAGGGTGCGACTCAAAAACTTTACGACGTGATCACCGGCGGTAAAAATGAAGGAATGCAGTTCATGGATGAATCAATTTGGTCCAAACTCCGCGAAGGGATGATCTCACCCGAAGAGGCCTACATGAAGGCCATCGACAAAACTCGCTTCAAGAAGTTCCTTCCTGAAAACCTTGCCAGCCTTGGCGAGGCTTCCGGCGAAAACCCGATGGCGCATTGATCCCCGTCTGAGCACTTGCCGGAATTTCATTCCCGTTGCGCGAATCACGTCACGCGATGGAAATCTCATGAATTAGATTTCAACGAATCAATTCATTTGGGTTGGCTTATAAATTCATTGCGCCTCGGAGCAATCCACCACGCGTCAATTTTGCCATTCGAATTTGCTAACTTTCCTCGACTCATCAAACAAGAATCCTTAACTTACTGCCTACAAGTTTAGCTCGCGATCCTTATTCTCAAACACCTCACATGGACACACTCATTCGCCTGCCAGAATCTGCAGCACCAAGCACCGTCGCTGAAATTCTCGCCTCACTGCGCAAAGAACATTTCGAACCGCGCCACGAAGCCAAGGCCTGGGGCGACTGGATCTATCTTGATTCTTACAACACGGTGATCAGCATCGAATGCAACCATGGTTTGAGCAGCACCGCCACCATCGAGCACGCCGAGAACGAGGAAGAAGGCGAGCCTGTTATCTCGATCTTCCGCGCATTCAACCGCCTCGGTTGGCATGGCCTCGACGACGATGGCGAGTTCAACCTCGCCTAACCGACACCGCACCCGTAAGGCGCAATTTCACAGATACTTGTCAGTCACCGCACCTTCACTCGCGGTGGAAACCAACTTGGCATACTTGGCAAGAACCCCATGCGTGTAACGGGGCGCTGGCTGCACCCATGCCGCTTTCCGCTTTGAAATTTCATCTGACGAAAGATTCACATCGATGCGGTTCGTCACGGCATCAATCGTAATGAGGTCGCCCTCCTCTAGCAGCCCAATCGTCCCGCCCATGAATGCTTCCGGCGTGATGTGACCCACCACGAACCCATGACTCCCGCCCGAAAACCTACCATCGGTGATCAATGCGACGTCCTTGCCCAAGCCCATGCCCATCACCGCACTGGTAGGCCCTAACATCTCGCGCATGCCTGGCCCTCCCTTTGGCCCTTCCAAGCGGATGACAATGACATCCCCCTTGATGATCGACTTACCAAGGATCGCCTTCATCGCCTCGTCCTCGGAGTTGAAAACGCGAGCCTTGCCAGTGAATAGCTCACCTTCCTTGCCTGAAATTTTTGCCACAGCACCACCTTCCGCCAAGTTTCCATAAAGCACCCGAAGATGACTGTCTTTCTTAATCGGATTGCTAAGAGGCCGGATGATCTGCTGCCCTTCGGGATAGGGCGTGCAGAATTTTTCGATGTTTTCGCGCATCGTGCGTCCGGTCACCGTCATGCAATCCCCATGCAACAATCCACCATCTAACAAAATTTTCATCAGAGGAACAGTCCCGCCAATCGCCACGAGATCCGACATGGCAAATTTACCCGACGGCTTGAGGTCCGCCAAAACTGGAACCCTTTTGCCGATCCGCTCAAAGTCGTCGATGGTGATGTCAATCCCCGCCGAATGAGCAATGGCCGGAATGTGCAGCGCGGCATTCGTCGAACCACCAAGCGCAATCAGCACCGTAATCGCATTTTCAAAGGCCTCGCGGGTGAGGATGTCACGTGGACGAATTCCTAACCGAATGAGATTGACTACCGCTGCCCCCGCATCGAAACAATCACGCATTTTATCATCCGAAATCGCGTTTTGTGCGGAACTGTTCGGCAGCGACATTCCGAGGGCCTCGATGGCACTGGCCATGGTGTTTGCGGTGTACATGCCACCACATGATCCAGCGCCAGGGATGGCACAGGATTCGACGATCTCGAGCTCTTCGTCCGTGTATTCACCGTTGGCGTGTTTGCCGACTGCTTCAAAAACCGAGACGATATCGAGATCCTTTTTCTCGCCCTTGATCGTAGCGCACCCGGGAAGAATCGTTCCGCCATAAACAAATACCGAGGGTCGGTTCATTCGCGCCATCGCCATGAGGCAGCCCGGCATGTTTTTATCGCACCCACCGATCGCGACAAACCCATCCATGCCTTCGCAGCCGACCACCGTTTCGATCGAATCCGCGATGACCTCTCGGGACACCAGTGAATATTTCATCCCTTCAGTGCCCATCGAGATTCCATCCGAAATGGTGATCGTGTTGAAAATAATCCCCTTGCCCCCAGCGGCATTCACGCCCTTGGAGGATTCGATCGCCAACTTATCAATGTGGACATTGCAAGGCGTGACTTGGCTCCAAGTCGATGCGATGCCGATCTGCGGCTTGCCAAAATCTGCTTTTTCAAAGCCAACCGCATAAAGCATCGCACGGCTCGGTGCGCGGTCTGGGCCGTCAAGCATGGGACTGGAAAAGGGTCGTGTAGTGTCGTTCATCGCGAACACAGCATCTTGCCAATGAGGGGGCGGCGTCAAGGGAACTGGCAGAGAAATTGCGATTCACCCCCACTTCGTGAAATCCGGCGCAAATGACCAAATTCTTGGCTTTCGCAGGCCCCGCAGTCGGTTCAGAATCCGCCCGTGAAGCCCCTCATTCTTTGGTTATCCACCGTGGTCGTCGGGCTCTCGGCAATCGACGATCCGAGTAAATATGCGATCACATTCCTCGAAAATTTGCGACAGTTCCAGCAGATATCGAACAACTCAGCCGCCGAGCCCACCGAGATCAGCAGGCAAACGACCGAGGCCAAAAAAGAATTCATCCACCATCGATGGCGCCAACTGAAACGCGAGCTCAGTGAGGGTCCACTGAAAGTTGCGGCTGCCCGAGTGGACGATGACCTCGCCGCCGTTCTCATCCACCCTGAGTGCCCCCGCGATTCCAGCCGAGCAAAAGCTTTCGCCATCGCACTGATCAAGAATCACGAGACTTGGCAAGTCACACCCATGCCCGCCTCGTTTGAAAATTCTAACATCAAACACACGCTGGACACCCAGAAACGCACCACGGCCCTCGAAATCTGGATGCTTCGAGAACAGGTCGTCGTCGCCGAAAAACTTCGTACCGAAATCGCCGATCGCCTTCAGCAAAAAATTGAGGCCGCCACCGATCGCAAGCAGCTACTCCTGCTCAGCCCGCGCGAGTTCACCAAACGATTCCTAACCGCTTGCACCAACCGCGACTTGCCCGCCATTCTCGGATGCCTCGGTGGTCTTTCATCATCGCTCCCCGCCGATTGGACTAACCGCATCCGGATGGCGAACCTTGCAGTGCAGTCATCTCCCAAAACCACCCACACCTGGCACCTTCTCACCGCACCCGAGGTGTTACGAACGCTCGTCAATCTCGATGAATCCACAGACCCAATCACCGCTTCGATTGCCTGCTTGGATGCGAGCACATCCCAACCCGACGCCGATCTCCCGAAGGTCGAGTTGGTAGATTGCGTTCTAATGAAAAGAAACGATCACCTTTGGAGGATCGATCCGCCATCCGACCCCCTTCAATCGAATGAAACCGAAACCACGGAAACCAACAATGTGGCTGACCAAAAGATGGCTGCCGCATTTCCCGCCCACTGGGCAGATGAAAACCCGCTCACACCTCAAGCGACCGCCGAACTTGCTCACCATTCATGGCTAACCGCAATCCAAGAACCAAGCCCGGGCAAACTGCTTCTCCTGTCCGATCTCAAATCTCCAGCAACGGATGCCACAAAAACCTGCATCCAAGCAGCCAAACTCTGGTGGTCTATCCATCAGCCCGATGCGATCAACCTCCCAATCCCCCTCGCCATGCGTGCCTCGGAAAACTCAGCCGCAGCAGTGGTCCAGTGGTTTTCACCGCGCGACCCAACCCACTTCGAACCCAAAATTCTTTCGTTCCAGAAATCCTCTTCAGGCTGGCTCTGGACCTTTGCACCAAACCCAGAATCTTATAATGCAATTCGCGACTGGGTCGCCACCGAAACCAAAAACTTAGCCACTCACTGGCAAGAAATCCTACTCGCAGAATGCAGTACCATCACCCCAAACACTAACCGTCCAAGCCCCTCAATCGAAGATGCTCGCACGTGGATGAACACCTGGAATTCCCTCTGCCAGCACCATGACATGAAACAAGCTCTATCCCTCACCCTGCGACTCACCACTCCAGAAAGTGACGCGCGGATTTTACAAAACGTCGGCTACGACATCGTCGCATCAAACAACGATCCTGAATCGCGCATATTTACCAAGGTCTATCAGGAAAAAAACTGCAGCGCAGTCGGCGCAAAAGTCATCTTGAAAAATGGCGAGGTGAGCTATCCACTCTACCCCTTGATCAACACCCGAACAGGTCCAAAACTGTTAGCCGAAATCGATTTGATCGCGTTAACCCATAATGGACGTGATTTCCTCAATCGAACAGCTCTGCAACGGCTCGAGCATGCAGGCGAAGGAACGCTAGCAGGTGAATTGCGCTCGATTTTGGCAAAACACGAAGCTGATATCAAAAAGCACTAATCCAGCGATTCCTTAAAAAAAAATTTGAACCATGCCAATGATCTCAACGAGATACCTATGAAAAGTCTATCCGGAAATCCGCATCGATTCATCATCTTTACGGTGTTCTATAATGCGAGAGCATACTATCCCATCCTCGCAGTCCTATTCATCGACCTCGGATTGACGCTCGATCAGTTTGTCCTACTCAATCTCGTTTGGGCCGCGACCATCTTCCTTTTTGAAGTGCCATCGGGCGCACTTGCCGACATCGTTGGACGCAAAAAACTACTCGTGACGGCATCAACACTCATGATGTTAGAGATGCTTTGCCTGCTGCTTGCACCTCGTGGCGGCGGCTCCACACTCATGGCAATTTGCGTTTTGAACCGAATACTCTCAGGCCTATCCGAAGCCTGTGCCAGCGGCGCGGATGAAGCACTTGCCTACGACTCGCTACCAGAGTCCAATCGCCAAGAATCTTGGGACAAACTCCTCGGCACGGCCATGCGCTGGCGCTCCACAGGATATGTCATCACCATGGTCCTCGGCGCATTTCTTTACGACCCAACCTCCGTAAACCGCTTCCTCCCAGACTCCGCCCAACTGTCGGTCGATGTCGCCCATCGTCTACCCGTCGCCATGGTGCTCATCCAAAGCTTCATTTGCCTCGCTGCATCGCTGAGCATGTACGAACCAACCCACGAACGATCAGGTTCTAATCGAAATTCGATTAAATCCTCACTCCAACTCACCCACTCGGCCATCCGTTGGATCGTCAGCCATCCTCAAATCGGCGCGTGGATCATCATCGGCCTAACCATCGACTCGATTATCCGAAATTTCGCGACGATCGACAGCAGTTACTTTCGGATCATTCACCTGCCTGACTGGACCTTCGGATTCATCGGCGCCATGATCGGTGGACTAGGCTGGTTCGTACCAACCCTTGCAAAAAAGCTCAACCACCGCTTCAGCACTCTAACCAATCTCGCAATCGCCACAGGATTCACACTCATCGGGCTGATCGCACTGATCCCAGCTTGGCGACTTTATGGACTGATCCCAGCCCTATTTCTCATGACGACCCTGAACTACTTGGGATTCACTCTCAGCCGCGCGCTGCACGCAGCGACCGAATCCTCAAAACGCGCTACGGTTCTATCCGTCAAAGGGTTAGCATTCAACCTAGGTTATGGGCTTTTCAGCCTAGCATTTTCGCGTTTGCTCTTATCGTTTGGGCACCAACCCGCAGCAACCGCGCTGCGCAGCGCTTTGACGTGGCAGGTGCCGCCATTCGCGATTGTCATCACCATTCTGCTCTACCTCGCGCACCATCGTGCTCGGTGTGAGCGGCACGAGAAAAATTCTAGCGAAAACCACATGAATGACTAACGCTATTTTCCAGGTTCTTGCTGCCCATCTTGCTGACGTAGCCTGAGTTGCTCCGCTTGGCGTTGTTGTGCTTCCTCGCGCTGCTGTTGGATCGCTTCCTGTTGACGTTGCCGAGCTTCCTCGCGCTGCTGCTG
>JAPJNB010000018.1 GCA_026461385.1 Akkermansiaceae bacterium | reverse complement strand
GCCATTGTTTTGTGTCGTTGGAGTTGACGTTCGATGTTTGTTTTCTCTTCAGGCGTTAATATGCCAGCGGAGAGGGTAGCGAGGAGCGCCTCTTCAAGGCGTCCTCCAAAAACGTTGGTGATGAAGTCGTGGGTGGCACGGCGCACGATTGCATCATGGGAGCGGGTGGCAGCGTACACATGGGCACGGCCGACGCACTCGCGAGTGACTAGGCCCTTGCGCTCGAGGCTCTGCATCACGGAGAGCACGGTGGTGTAGGCGCGATCTTTTCCATCCGGTAACAACTCACCTACGGTGCTTACCGTAGATGGACCTTCGTGCTGCAAAACCGTTAGGGCTTGAAGCTCGAGATTGGATGGTTGAATGGGTTGAGCCATGGAAGCAATTTCCTTTGCTGTTCGCTATTGAATAGATTGTTAGGATATCCGTCAAGTTGAAATGTGATGATTTTCAAGAAAAGTTAAATAATGATGAAAGGAACGTGGTGAGCTACTAGATTAGTAGTAGTTTACGATCGTTCGCTATTCGCCGCTCTCGTGCAATTGCGGGCGGATGATTTTTGAGTCGATGCGTTTGAGAGCATCCCACAACGCGTCGTTAGAGGGTTCTCCGTTGAAAAGAATGCGGCCTTCATTAGAAATTAGAACGAACGTCGGCAAGGTTTTTACGTTCAGTTGAGATGCGAGAGAGTGATCGCTTGCGTCAATGAGCCAAGCGCCTAACTTCTTCTGGCGAAGTGGCTCGATCGCTTTTTTGGCATCGGTTAGAAGCGTGGCTGGGCTGTTTGGTACGAGCGAAACCATTGCGATTCCCTGTTCGCTGAGAGTTTTTGAGGTGACTGCAAAGTCGGGGAGGCTATCGACGCAGTCGTGGTTGGCAGGTGACCAGAAGTGGATGATCATTGCCTGATGACCTGCGATTAGGTCTTTTAGCGCCACGGTTTGATCTTCGGTGAGTGCGTGCAACTTGGTTTCGAAATCGATGTGAATCTGCGACATTGCTTCTTCTTGGCGCATGCGTTCGATGTGCGGCGCAAACGCAGAGGCTTGCCTGGGACTTAGCCAGAATGCCTCGGTGATGTGCTTCTTGAAGCCGGTCTTGTCGCCTTTTTTCAGAGAGGCGATCGCATCGACATATTCGGTTACGGCTGACCAGTCTTCCTTGGTGCTAAAAATGGCGGAGTCCTCGACCCTGAAGTGTTCGGCTTGTTTTTTGAACTCAGGGAGCATGGTTGCGATGGCATCGTCTTCGTTTCGGTCCACATGGTAGAGGAACCGTGCTTCGAGGATCGCTTGGTCGCTGATCCCGCAATCGCGTGCCTCTTGGACCGCAGCAGCCATGGCGCTGTCCGAGTCGCGCTCGGAGAGCAAATGATCGAGAGCCGCTTCTTTTTTGTTAGGCTCTTGGGTTTTGGGGGCGGAGGGGGTGAGTTCGGATTCGGCCAATGCCGAGGCGACGAGCGCGCAAAGCAGGTAGGCTACCGTGTGGATGCGCATGAGGTGAGAGGTGGCCGCCGCGAGCACCATGGCAAGCGGCGGTGTTAAGTTAGAATCAATGAACGGGAGGGATGACCATTTTGTGTCCGAGGATCACGATGTCCTTGGTTATGTGGTTCGCCTGTTTGATGGATGCGGAAGGCACTTTGTATTTTTTGCTGATGCCGGAGAGCGTATCGCCTGCGACGACGGTGTGGATGATTGCTGCGCCGTTCGATGGTGCGGCGCCTGTCGTCGACGGAGGTGTTGATGGGCTGGTGGTTGGGTCGACTGCGGTGGGGTCGATGGTTGGGGTGCTCGCGGTGGAGGAGCCAGCTTCTTGATAAGCGGCGGGGGTATCGTACACCGGATTGGCCGAATCTGCAACTGAGGTGCTGGTTGGGGCGGCGACCGCAGTCGTGGTGTTTGGATTGGATGCGCAGGAGACCAGTGCAACGGCGAGGAGTGATGGCGCGATGATTCGTAGAGGAGTCATGAGTTGGGTATAGGGTGTTTGGATGAGTTTGTGAAGAACAGATGTGAGGTGTCCTTGCATGAGTCAAAACGCCATGGGCATCAAAATTGATTCACTCAATTTTGGGTCTGAGACGGAAAAATTGATTGGCGACCTCTTGAGTGTGCAGGGCGATTTCTTCGAGAGACTCGCTGCGGAGTGTCGCCAGTGCTGTTGCGGTTTGGCGGACGAACGACGGTTCGTTGCGCTTCCCGCGGTGGGGTTCGGGCGCGAGATACGGGGAATCGGTCTCGATCATGAAATGTCCTGCGGGGCATTGTTTTGCGGTCGCGCGAACTTGGTGTGCGCTTTTAAAAGTGGCGACTCCGCCGAATGAAACGACGCCGCCGAGTGCGAGCACGCGGTTGGCATTTTCCCATGGGCCGATGAAGCAATGAAAGACCGCGCGGGTGTGCCGATGGTATTCCTGATAGATCGCGAGTGCATCTTCGAATGAAGCGCTGCCTTCGAGATCCCGTGTGTGTATGACGAGGTTGAGTTTCGCCTGTGCGGCGAGTTCGAAGTGTTCGTGGAGGAAGCGTTGTTGGCGCTTGCGGAAATCAGTGTCACTCCAACCTTCTGGTGATGGATGGTAGTAATCGAGGCCCGTTTCGCCGATCCCGCAGACTCTTGGGTCCGCCACGTGTTTTGCGATTTGTGAGATGGCATCGTCCGGTGCGTGGTGGACATCGCAGGGGTGGATGCCGATGCAGGTGTGAATTTCGGGGTGCTTTGCGAGCGTGAGGTTGGCGTCGATGTCATCAAGCCGAGTGGCGAGTGAAATCATCTGGGTCACTTGCGCGGCTCGTGCGCGTGCGAGGATCTCTGGGATTTCCTCTGGTGAAAATCGGTGTGAGCCGAGGTGGCAGTGGGAGTCTGTCAACATTTCGGTTAGTGATGCAGTGCGGTTAGAAAAGCGGCGACTTTTTCAAAATTCTTGATCCCTGGCGAAGTCTCAGCACCTGAGGCGATGTCGAGGGCTGCAGGTTTCACGCTCATTGCCGCGAGCCCTGCATTTTCGGGAACGATCCCGCCGGCGAGGATGATGGGCAACGATGGATGCTTTCTCCGGAAGTCTGAGGCGACTTCCCAGTCAAACACCTCGCCCGTTCCGCCGTAGACGCCCGGCGCGTGGGCGTCGAGTAGGATAGCAGAAGCGCCAAACTCGGTGGCGCGTGCGAGATCGTTCATGGACTTCACGCCGATCGCTTTGATGAACGGGATACCCGCTTCCCTGAATGGCGCAGCGTCTTCGGGTGTTTCATCGCCATGAAGCTGGATGACATCGATGAATCCATCATGAAACAACTGGATCGCTCGGGCGGGGGATTCGTTCACAAAGACGCCGATCCGCAAGATCTTCTCGCTCAAGCCGAGAAGCCATGAAGCATTTTCGGGGGCCAGGTAGCGTTTTGACTTGGGCCAAAAGTTTATGCCAAGAGCGTCAACGCCCATTTCGACCAAACGGTCGGCATCGTGAGCCGCAGTCACACCGCAGATTTTCAGCGAGATGGTGGAGGGTTCTAGGAATGGTTCGAGTAGCGACATGCGTAGATGTTAGTCGAAATTTCTGAGTTTGAAACGATGAAGTCAGTTCGTGCCGCTGCTCCGCATTGCGCCACGAAGGATGGCACAGATTGCCCGCTTGCTCTGGCAGTCTCGGACCGACGGGACGCAACGTGGGCGAGATGCCCCATTCATCAACTTATGCAATTTCATGCCATTGAATGCCCCCAAAACCCACTTTGTGCATTTTAGTGCTTTTAGTTTGCGCACGGCTTCGGCATGAACCTGCGAGCAATTGATTACCTGCAAATTCATAAAATCTATTTTCTCAGGTGTGATAAGGCTTCTGCCCCGCTGGGTGCGCCAGCGGCGGGTAGTTCGGCGTATCAGGCGACGGATGTCGGGATTCTCTCGGCCTTTGCGGCGCCGCGCTCGAGCACCAAGGAATTCTACCGCCTTTCGGTTCGATGAAATCACACTCTTCTAAGAAGGGGACACGAATGTCCCCGCTCCTTTACCTTTTGAAGAAGGGGACACGAATGTTCCCACTCCTTAACTTTCTGATGAAAAAACTGATTGTTGCCCTCTGTTCGCTCATTTTCACCACGCTCGCTCAAGCGCAATGGCAGTCCACGGCGTACACGCTCAAGGGCGGGTGGAACGCGATTTATTTGCATGGAGATGCCAGTTACGCGCTGCCCAGCACCTTGTTTGCCGGATATCCTGCGGTTTTGGAGATCTGGCGCTGGAATCTCAATCCCGCTCAGGTTCAGTTCACGACCTCGCCGCTGATTCCTTCGGCTGGGACAGCGGAGTGGAGCGTCTGGAAGAGCGATGGCACGGTCAACACCCTCAGCCAGATGGTCGGACAAACGGCTTACCTTGTGAAATGCAGTGGAACGACTTCCAACAGTTATAGCGTTAGTATTCCGCAGAAAGTCATGCCGCCCAGTGCCGCATGGGTACGCAACGGTGCCAACTTGATGGGCTTTCCCAGCAAACTTAACGTCAGCGTCTACCCGACGATGAGCAGCTACTTCGCCACCTTTCCGGCAGCCATTGCCTCCAACGTCAAAATCTACAAATACGTCGGCGGTGACCTAAGTCCGAGCAATCCCCTGCAACTCTTTTCTCCCTCGACGGAAAAACTCGACCGCAACCAAGCATACTGGTTCGAATCGAAGGTCGTCGGTAACTTTTACGCTCCCGTGGAAATCAGCCTGAGCACCGGTTCTGGCCTGGACTATGGACGCACCGGCTCGGTGGTGACCGTGCGCCTTCTCAATCGCAGTTCAACTCCCAGCACCGTCACCATCGCGCCGGTTGCCTCTAACGCAGCGCCGACTGGCCAAGAGGCGATCTCCGGCAGCGTGCCGCTCACCCGCCGCGTTTATACCGCCGCCACCAACACGTGGATTGAAACCCCGATCCTAAGCTCCTACACTGAATTGGTCGGCCCCAATGCTGCCGTCGAACTGAGCTTCGGCATCGATCGCGCCAATGCGACGATGACCGCTGCCGCAGCCAATGCCCTCTTCGCCTCGCAGCTGCGCTTCACCGACAGTGCCAATCTTTACGACATTCAGCTACCCGCGACGGCGCGCAAAGCCTCGCTCGCTGGCTTGTGGATCGGCGAGGCCCAAGTCAACGGCGTGCAAAATAAAGCCGCGGGCTACAGTGGCACCACCACCTCCCAATCCTATCCGCTGCGCTACATCATCCACGTCGACGATGCCGGCACTGCGCGGGTGCTGTCGCAAGTGTTCCTCGGAAAACTCGCTGCCGAACCGCACGACCTGGGCATTTGCATCAAAGAAAGCGGACTTTACACAGCGGAAAAAGCCAGCGCATCGCGCATCGTCGCGGCTCACTTGCCGCTCGACCGTGTGCTCGATGGAGTGGCCAAAGCGAGCGAGCCGGCAGGCAGCGGCAGCTTCGCCTTAGGCGGCACCCTGACCCGCACCATATCAACTCCCTTCAACGATCCCGTCAGTCCTTTCGTCCACCAATACCACCCCGATCACGACAACAAGAGCGGCAGCACCGCCCTCGTCTCGGGTCAGGAAAGTTACGACCTCAGCCGTGCGCTGACCTTCACTTTTGCCGCCACTGCTCCGGACGGCACCTCGGCGACGGGTTACGGCAGCAGCGTCATCGCCGGCACCTACGCTGAGACCATCACCGGCCTGCGCAAAGACACCCTCACCGTCACCGGTACCATCGCACTCCGCCGCGTCTCCGAAATCGGAGTGCTCACGCAGTAAATTTGAAATCCGCATCCCTTCTAACTTCTAACTCTAAACTCTCCACCATTATGAAAAAGATCGCCATCCTCTTCACCACCCTGTGTTTGCTGCAGAGTGTTCATGCCCAGACCATCACCAGCGCGGTGCCGGGTTACATCAGTTACCAAGGCCGTGCCTTGGATACGACGGGCGCGGTGATCGGCCTGGCCGCTCCGGTCAACCGCACGGTGACCTTCCGCGTTTGGGATCACCCATCGAACGTGCTTTTGGCCAATTTGCTTTACTCAGAGCAGCAGACCGTGACGATTTCTGGCGGTGAGTTCAGCGTGCTCATCGGCCAAGGTGTTGCCACCACAGGCACCACTTTTGGCTACAGTGAATCCACCAAGGGCGTGCCCACCGTGAAAATCGGCGACCTCGCCGTCTTCGGTGGTTCCACCCGTTACCTCGGCGTCACGATCGACGACGGCACGGTGGCCGTGGACAATGAAATCACTCCGCGCCAGCAGATTGTCAGTTCCGCCTATGCCTTCCGCGCCAAATACGCCGAGCAACTCGGCTCCAACGGCGGTGCCGCCCTCACTGCGCTGGACTCGGGAAATGTCGGCATCGGCAATACCGCGCCGCCCTCCTTGTTTACCGTCAGCGGGGCCAATACTAGCACTACCACTTCCACCCCACAGTTGCTCGTCACCGCCGACGATATCACCGAGCGCCTGCGCATCGGCGTTGATAGCACCGGCAACGGCACGGGCTTCATCCAAGCTTACAAGGAAAGCACCGGCGCGCAGAACCTGCTGCTCAATCCGAGCGGCGGCAACGTTGGCATCGGCACCGCCAGTCCGGCGGTCGCGCTCTCGGTGACCGGTGCGATCACCGCCACAGGAGCGATCACCGGCGGATCTGTTAGTACAGCAGGTACGATCACTGCCACTGGTGCGATCACGGGGGGATCCTTTGTCACAAGCGGTAACATCGGCATTGGCACCAAGCTGACGATTGGCTCTCTAGGTGGCGATGCCTCTACCCTCAGCCCCTCTTTCATCACGAATGCCGGAGCTGTGGGGACCTCCGCGGGTAGCGAATTAATTTTGGGTAACTTCGGATTTAATGCGAACAGCAACTCAAGTTTGGCGATCTCCGCATTGCGCACCGCCGCAGGCACCAATTGGTTTGATACTGCGCTGATATTGGGAATGAACGTGGATGTCACAAAGCGCGCCGGTGGTGCGTTCATCAGCATCCACGGCAATGGCAATGTGGGCATCGGCACCACAACGCCCGGTGTTCCACTTAACTTCGCTAACACTTTGGGGGAAAAAATTGCCCTTTGGGGCCAAGGAGCAGGGGGCTACGGTTTCGGCATTCAGGGTGGCCTCTTGCAAATTCATACTGCTGATAGCACCAGTGACGTCGCCTTCGGCTACGGCAGCTCGGCCGCGATGACCGAGACCATGCGCATCAAAGGCAACGGCAACGTCGGCATCGGTAACACCTCGCCCCTGGGTAAGTTCACGGTGAACAGTGGCAATCCTGCGTTCACGATCGGCACGGGGGATCCCGCGACGGGGGCCTGGATCCGAAACGATGGATCAAATACGGTATACAGCACCAATGTTGGAGACATGTACTTCGGCTTCTCAGGGAGCGCAAAAAGTCTCCATTTCATGGGCGGCGGCACCACCGATGGTATGGTGATTCTTTCATCCGGCATCGTCCAAATTGGCAGTGCTTCGACTCTCGGCAAGCTGAATGTCGGCACCAAACTGGCCAGCTATGATCGCTACGGCGTCCTCTACACCGATGGCGCAAGTGGCAATAACAACTACGAAACCAATGTACCCCTTTCAATCTGGGCCGATGGCTACGTTGCAGCCTCCATCTTCCATGTCAATTCAGACATCCGCATCAAAAATATCCTCCACGCCACCGATTCTGCTAAGGACCTCCAAACCCTAATGGCGATGCAAGTTACCGATTATCAGTTTAAAGACACCGTCACCAACGGTAACCGGCCACAGAAGAAGCTGATCGCCCAGCAAGTGGAGGAATTTTATCCGGAAGCCGTAAACACCACCAAGGGGGTAGTGCCGGATATCCTCAAGAAGGCGACGGTGAAGGACGGTTGGATCGAGCTGGCGACGGACCTCAAGGTGGGCGAGCGGGTGCGCTTGATTCTCCCAAGCGGCGAGTCGATTGAGGAAGTCCTGGAAGTGCGCGGCGACGCATTCCGCACCAGCCTGAAATCGGCGGAAGAGAAAACCTTCGTTTATGGCCGCGAGGTGCCGGATTTCCGCTCCGTGGATTACGATGCGATCGCGATGTTGAACGTCTCGGCGACGCAAGAATTGGTCCGCAAGGTCAAGTCCGTGCAGGATGAAAATGCGGCGCTGCGTCGTGAGCTAGCCGCCAAGGATGCGAGTGTGGAAGCGCGCCTGATCGCTCTCGAACAGCGCCTGACCAAGGGCAGCGCGCCCGAAACGGTCTCGATCAAGACCGCCAACGCCGCCAATTAAGCCGTCACCCACCGCCACCGCATGAATCCAGCAAAGGTAGAGACAGGCACGGACTGCCGCCAGACGGCATGGCCGTGTGGCGTGCCGTTTGGGCGCTTGTCTCCCAAGCTTCGGCGCGTGGTGTCGAAGAAAAACACCGCAATGTCGGAGAAATGGACCGCAATCTTGGAGAAATGGAGCGCAATCTCGGAGAAGTGGAGCGCAATCTCGGAGACATGGAGCGCAATCTTGAAGCCATGGAGCGTGGCCCAAACCGCCTCCGATCGACGACTCGTGCCATTTCAGGGCGCGATCGTGCATGATTTTAATTTCACCCAAAGACGTTGGGTCGCCTGACCCCGTACCCTCTATTTTTTATGAATTCTCGATTTTTTATCCTTTTTGCCACCCTCTGCGGCTTTTTGCTGGGATCGTTGGCACACGCTCAATACGAGATCCGTGGCGGGGCGACGAACTTGCTCGACAGTCGCCGCGCGGGTGCCTCGGCTGCGGTGACGAGTGGTGCGGTCAGCGCGATCACGGTGCGTGGTGGCGGCGCGGGTTACACTTCAGCACCCACCGTTACGGTGGGGCCTCCCCCCAGTGGTACTACGGCCACGGCAACGGCCGTTTTGACGGGTGGCATCGTGACATCGATCACGGTCAACACGGGCGGCAGCGGCTACAGCGCCGTGCCACCGACCATCACGATCGCTCCGCCGACGCTACCGACGGGCACCGCAGCCACCACTCCGCAGTATGCCGGACAGGCCAACACCTCCTCGACCGCGGGGCCAATTTCGACCTCTGGCATCACCGCTGGGCGTTACCCGAAGGCCAGTGACAGGACGGTGGTGGCCGCACCGGTGGTGACGATCGTGCTGGCTCGGGCCAGTATGGGCCACAGTTTTGCCTCGGGTGTGCCACGTTACATGATGGGCGAGGAGATCCAGCGCCCCTTGGTGACGTGGAGCGGAGCCATGACCGCCAACACCTACTGGCGGGCGCAACCCGTGCAGCCGGGGGAGACGTTTTCGAGTGCTTATGTCACCAATCTCAATGGCTCGACTCAGCCACTTTCTCCGCTGGGCACGGTCAATGTGACGAGCAGTTCGACGACCAGCGTGACCGTCACCGTAGCCAGTGTGCCGAGTGGCTTGGCCAGCGGGGCGATGTTACTGGGCCAGCGGGTGAATGTGGTCGATGGCCTGACGGTGACGCTAGCGGGCACGGCGGACAGCACGATCAGCACTTCGACGGCCAAAACGTTCACGCCAGTTTCGAGCTATTATTTCAGCCCGCACGCCAACAAGGTATTTGCGTCGCAGCCGGGTCGGGTGACGGTCACTTGGGTATCGGCGGTTCCGGATACCAGCGCTTCTGGGGAATCGGTGGCGACCTACAAGTTCCGGACGGAGGTGTTCTCGGTTTCGTCGGCTTCGCAGCAAACGCCACGGACGATCTACTGGACGCAAAAGTCGTTTAGCTCACCCACCGTCCAGATTCCCACGGGACGGATTGTGACGGTGAATCCGGTTTACAACATTTATGTGCCTAGCCATGTGGCGGATGAATTTACCCCGGTGGGTTACACGCCGCCGACGGATGCGTCTTCCCAGCCGTCCAGCGAAAAGCGGACGCTCTGGTTTGAAAAAGGCAGCGGTCAAGCGGCGTTGCATGCCTATAATACCGAGGGCCGCATCTTTGTGGAATACCTTGGAAATTTACAGCAGGGTACCTCAGGCGTTCATGAATTCCTGGGTGCCGACATCGTCGACGTCAAAATGGTGGCGGAGTCGACCACGATCGAGACACCACTCGGCCAGCAACTCCGTCCCCGCCAGGAAGCAGTGCAAAATGGCGATGATCAATTGATCCCCTCAGTCGTTTTCAATTCCAATGACGCGAGCAAGCCGCTCTACGGTACCAGCGCTCTGGCGAACGGGACTCTGGTCTACCATGCTGAACGTGAAAATAATAACCCCGACAAGATCACGATCTATTGGCTCGAAGAAAAAGATGCCTCGATCTATTTCCTAACAGCACCCAACGCGCCGGATCTCGCCATCCGCTGGCCGAAGTATCTGTGCAAATACACGCAGGTGTGGCCGAGTTCGATCTCGAATTATCAAACGGTGACGGTGATGGACAGCGGCAGTGGAGTCAGCACGGGCCCGGTCTTCGAGGCGGCGCATTTGCCCGAGGTGATTTTCCAAGATGATCCAGCGGAAAGCGAAACGAGCCTCGATATTTTGACCCAACATTTACTGGTCGATTTCAGCAGCTCGGCTGACAAGACGAACCGCACGCTATTGAAATTTGCTGGCGCGGGTGCGCCGTGGTATGTGCCACTTTACATTCAGTCTGAGAATAAACTTGGCAGCGCGGCCGTGGCCGATCCTGACGGTGCTGGCCCCCTCAACGGGGTGGCGGCGGTGAGCACGATCAATGACCTCAATGCGGACGGGGTAGCTGATCTTTCCGCAACCGTGAATGTCGGTCAACGGCTGACGCCGCCAAGCTCGGCCTATTCAGTTGCGGGCTATATCACCAGCGGCAGTAACTACTATCCGGCGGGCTACATTAACCCATTCACCAACGGCGTGAAAGCGGCCGAAGCAGGCGCGATCATTCCGGTCAACGCGCTGCCTGGGCAGAATCAGTTGGTCGTCTGGTGGTTCAAGCAGGTGGTCGCACCGAATTCGCAGTTCGCGTCGTTTTACCTGCCGTCGGTGGTCGGCCGCTACACCGTGGTTTATCCGACCAGCCCGGCTCCGCCAGAAATCGTGATCGCCTCGGGCATCGGCACGGGGGACTTGGGGCCATCGCAACAGTTGGGCAACCTCTATGTTCAGAATGATAGCACGCAGATTGGCTTCAATCCCAATGAGGAACACGCCTTGATGGTGGCGGGTCGTGCTTATGCGCTGCGCGACGATTTGAACAACACTAGTACCACTTCGTCGCCGTTTGTTCTGCTCGCCTACACCAGCCCGACGGACCTGCGGCCAAGCATCGATGCCTACAAGGTTGTGCGTTCCAATTTCACCTATCCGCTGACCTACAATGCGATTGCGGGTACCAAAGCCCAGCCGCCGATGCCACTGGCCGCTCTGCCGCCTGCGCTCGATTCCAGTGGAAATGTGCTCAACTATGAAGTTGCTGGGACTGCCGACAATGCCACTGGGGCAAGCGCTCCGACGGCTTACAACAGTTTCACCTTCCGCGACCGTCAAGGGTACGATTGGACGTATCGCGGTGCGCACGCGAAGACCAGTGCCGCAGCCACGACCGCGATCAATGGCAGCGGTGGAGTCAGCAGCATCACGGTGTCGGTCAAAGGCGCGGGTTACGCGATAGCACCCGTGGTCAGCGTGGCGCCGCCTAGTAGTGGAATGACCGCCAATGCGACGGCAACACTCGGGGGCCTGAGCGCCGCAAGCTTCACGCTCACCAGCGGCACTCAGACGTATTCGGTCGCTCCAACGGTGGCGATCACCGGCGGCGGCGGTAGCGGTGCGACGGCGACAGCGGTGCTTGCCAATGGCTTAGTCACTAGCATCACCGTGACCGCTGCAGGTACGGGCTACACCACCGCGCCGACGATTGCCTTTTCCGGTGGTACAATCGCGAGTGCTGGCACGGCGCCGACAGGGGTCGGCAATATCACGGGCTTTGCCGTGACGTCGATCACGGTGACCAACGCGGGCACCGGCTATAGCACGGCACCGCTGGTCAGCATCGCGCCACCCGTATCATTCGGGATGCGGTATTTTTACAACTCGCGCGATGGGTTCTATCTGCCAAGTCTAAGCCTCGCGCAGCAGCCTGCGGCAGGCACGATCATGCCCTTCATCGCCGATACGGGTAGCAGCGTGCCGGTCACCCTGACCTACGCACCCAAGTGGCCTGATGATGTCACTCTGCCGATCGCCCAGCAGAAGATTGTACCCGTGCTGGAGAAGGCGGAGACGCTGACTTTGGCCAAGGCGAGCGCGATCGCCGGTGCGCTGCCACAAGTGCGGGGTGCCACCAGTGCTCAGGTCTATTATCAACAATCGATCGCCAACACCGGCAGCGACAAAAACAGCGTGACGCTGCACGATGCGACCCGCGCCAAGACCTTTTTGTTAGGAAATAGCGGGGGATTGAGGTCGCTGCCCTCGACGGTGCTGACCAGCGATTATGCGGGCAAGACCTACTTTCAAAAGCTGCCGCCGCATTTGCAGCAACGCTTTTATTTTGATGCTAACAACGGCAGCAAAGGTGCGCTCACGTTTAAGGGCGAGTTCGTCGATGAAATCGCAGGTGAAGACTATATAAATCTCAACGTGCTGGGGACCGCCGATCTC
Organism: Akkermansiaceae bacterium; assembly: GCA_026461385.1. Classification (GTDB taxonomy): domain Bacteria; phylum Verrucomicrobiota; class Verrucomicrobiia; order Verrucomicrobiales; family Akkermansiaceae; genus Luteolibacter. The sequence goes on along the minus strand of JAPJNB010000018.1, from coordinate 22,180 downwards.
GCAGAGCTGAAAAATCTCTGCCCACAATCCGACATCGCGAACAAAAGCAAGTGGGATGCCGCCATCGAGGGCTTGAGTACCCAGATCGAGACCTTCAGTGAGAATTCCGCCGTTCCGGGCACCTACATCGTGGACTCTGCCAAAGATCACCGCAAGATTGACAAGGGCTCGTTAGCCGACATCACCGATCCCGATACGGCGGTCGATAGCTACGCTCTGAGCGCGACGGGGAAGGGCACGGGTTACGTGACGCTTGTCTTTGAAAACGGTGAGGCGTTCACCGATTCGGGCACGCCGATCGCGATGCAGATTATCAAGGTGGATGCTGCCCTGCACACGGGGGATTTGAAGGTCCTTTTATCGAGCAATCCACTGGATGAACAAGTGACGCTCCGCCATAGCGGCGACTATGCCGGCCACCCGGAGCTTTATGAATTCCAGTGGCGCTATGGCTTCCCGACCAACGGCAGCAGCCCACCACTCAATGGCACGAACGCCACGGCCACGGCCACGCTCGGGCTGAGCGCTGCCAGCTTCACTCTGACGCCGGGCAACAAAACTTACACAGTTGCGCCCACCATCACCATCACCGACGGTGGAGCAACAACCGCCGCCACGGCCACGGCAGTTCTCAGCGGTGGCACCAGCGGCACGGTCAGCAGTATTTTGATCACGTCCCCCGGTCTCGGCTATTCCAGTGCACCGACACTCACGTTCTCGGGTGGCACCGGCACCGGGACGATCGCCCCCACCGCGGTCGGCAATGCAACGCGCTTCAGTATCTCGGCTATTGATGTCAACAATGCTGGCTTCGGCTATGGTTCAGTTGCTCCAATCGTGACGATTGCGGCACCTACCAGCGGCAGCAATGCCACCGCTACGGCGATTTTGAGTAGTGGCACGGTCACTGGTTTTGCGATCACCCAAGCGGGTAACGGCTACAGCAGTGTTCCCACAGTCACTCTCGCCGCGCCGGCCAACACCATCGATCTTGCCGTAGATACGAACTACTGGATCAGGCCAAGCGGCACCCTTGCTAACAGCATTTTGGTCGGCGGATCACCAACGGCAACGATCAGCAATCCAGCGGTCTTGATGGGAGATACCTACTTCACCATGGCCTATCGCAAAATCGGCGACACCACTTGGTCAAACTGGATGCCTCCGAAACTCGTCGAGGGATGGATCAAGCGGGTGCTGGCAAAAATTACGCCATTCAACCAACGCATGACCGATCTCTACAACAACGAGATTAACACCGATGTCTCGCTACTCACTCAAGCGGGTAAACGTTGGGAAGGGGACATCGCCCTCAACCTCGATAACATTAACGATGTAGGCCTCATCGAGATTTATGAAACCGTGCTCAACCGCGGCAAAAACTTCACTATCGGTTCTAACATCGACTTCACCTCGTCCAACAGCGCGCTGATTTTGGCTGCTGGCTATCTCAACGATCTTTACACGATCCTTGGCAACGAGGCCTATGCCGACGCCGCCAATCCAACGATCTCGATCGATGATCAGACGACGGTCACCGAGGTCAACACCAGCCGCTTTTCGTTTGAAGGCCAAGTCACGAGTTCACTGGAGGAAGAGCTGGCGCTGCTGAAGGGTCGCGATGATCGTGTCAATCCGGGCGTGGGCACCGCCCCGGCATACAACCGTCTGTGGTGGAACTACACCCGCGGCATCAACAGCGGCGAGGTGCTTTACGCCACCAACTACAACATCAAGGAAAAGGTCGGCAGTAGCACGGCGAATGGCGTGGTGGACGCCGCCGATGCGCAGCGGATGTTCCCGCAAGGTCACGGCGATGCCTATGGTCATTATCTAACGGCGCTGAAGGGCTATTATAAACTACTGGAACATCCGTACTTCACCTGGACCACCTCGGCTGAGGATGTATCGATGCTGGGCCAGTCGATCCAGATCGATTACAAAGATGAGCGGAAATTTGCCGCCGCCGCCGCGAATGTGGCGATGAGCGCCAAGCAGATCGTCAGTCTGGTACATCGCCAGAATTACAAAGACGACCCTACCAGCGGATGGAGTCAGTTTCGTGACGGCAGGGTGAGTGCGACCACGAGCGTGACCCGCAATCAAGGGCTGGATGAATGGATCTCGCGCAGCGCCCAAGGCAGTTTCCTAAACTGGGCTGCTGGCAATGCCTTGCTCCCTGACAAAGATAACAATCCGAATCACAGCGGCGTGCAGATCATCGATCGCACGACGGTGCCGGAGCTCGATCAACTCGTCAGCGCCGCCAGTGAATTCCAAAACACGATCGACAATGCCAACGCTCACCTCAATCCGCTGGGTCTGAGTCCAGGTGCCATCGCGTTTGATATTTCACCCTCGCAGTTGCAGGCAGGCCATTCGCATTTCGAGCAGATCTACGATCGAGCGCTGCGGGCCACGCTCAATGCCAAAGGTGCCTTCAATCAAGCGGCCAAGATGACGCGCCTGCTGCGCAATCAAGAGAACCAGATCAGCGATGCCAATACGGCCATCGTCGATCAAGAGGGTGCCTTCGTCGGCCAGCTTATTGATATCTTCGGCACGCCTTATGGCGGGGATATTGGGGTGGGGAAAACCTATGCCCAAGATTACGACGGACCCGACATTCAAAACTGGTTTGTCGTCGATCGCCCAACCGATTTGGTGGACACCGGCAGCGCCGTCACGATGTCGATCCATGTTCCGACGCAGATTGCCAGTTTCAGCGGTAACTCCATGGCCGATCTCACCAAGGATGGCCGGACTCCTGAAAAGAGCGTGCTGAAAACAGTCACCGTGCGGCCCAACCAGTTTTTGCAATGGTCATCTGACTGGGGCGGCAAGTCGCTCGGGCAGCGTGCTAGCACGGGACGTCTGCAGCAGGCATTGCTCGACACGTATCAAGCGCAGTTGTCCTTCTTGGAGTGCAATCAGAATGTCCAAGTGCTCTACACCCGATTCAAGCGCGAGTACAAATTGTATGACGATCTGCTAAATGCGCACATTGGAATCTACGCCACCCGTGGCGTAGCAATCGCTACTTCCAGCGCATTGCTCGCCGCTCAATCAGCCTTGGCTGCGGCCACGGACGCTGCGGACGAGGCCGCAAGTGCGACCCAAGACACTGCGGAAGCCGTGGCCGAGGCCGTGCCTGACGTGGTTGGATTGGCGAATTCGGTGGGAGCTCCCGCCAAAGGATCGATTCGAGTTTCCGCGGCGGTCGTCGGCAAAGTTCTGAGGCTGGGTGGGCTGTTGTGTCAGAAGTCAGGCGATGCGCTCAATGCTCCGCTCAATGCTACGATCATGAGCATGGATGCGATCATGGAAGCGATCAGTTTCAGCTATGAAGAAAAGCAACAACTCTATGAATTCGAGCAATTGTATCGCGACCTGCTTGCAGCCCGTTTTGAGGCTGCACAACTCGCCACCGACTTCCAGCGCTCTAACGAGGCCCTTCGGAACGTGCTGGTCGAAGGCCAGAACGTCTTGACCGACCGCGAGAGTTTCCGTCAGCGCGCAGCGGCATCCATCACCGGTTACCGGACCAAGGATCTAACCTTCCGCACCTTCCGCAACGAAGCGCTGGAGCAGTACCGCACGCTGTTTGATTTGGCGGGCCGCTATACCTATCTCGCGGCGAAGAGCTACGACTATGAAACGGGTCTACTCGGTACCACGGCGGGTAAGACGGTCATCGCTAACGTTGTCGCTTCACGTGCGCTCGGAGATCTAACTGATAATGTGCCACAAGCAACCGTCAGCACCCTCGGCGATGCGGGCTTGGCCGGCACCATGGCGCAATTGAACGCGGACTTCTCGGTGGCGAAAGGCCGACTTGGAATCAATAATCCCGATCCTTACGGCACGCTCTTCAGTCTACGCGGCGAATTATTCCGCATCCTCAATGACGACACGATCACCAGCGACGACGACGCGTGGAAACAGACGATGCAGCAATACATCGTGCCCAACGTCATGGCGGACCCCGATGTGGCGAAGTATTGCAACAACCTCAAGAAGCCTGATGGTTCGGCGGCCCCCGGTCTCGTGATTCCTTTTGGCAGCACCATCCAGCACGGTCAGAACTATTTCGGACTGCCACTCGCGGCGAACGACCATGCCTACAGCCCCAGCAGCTACGCCACCAAGATCAGCAGTGCTGGCATCGTCTTGAAGGGTTACGTTGGAATGGATCCCTACTCCTTCGGCTCGCCGGGTGCGACCAGCACCTCAAGCACCACCACCAACTCGCTGAGCGCCACGCCGTATGTTTATTTGATTCCCTGCGGCAGTGATTGCATGCTCGCGCCGCCACTCGGCGACTCCAATACGCTGCGGACATGGACGGTGCACGACCAAGCCTTGCCACTGCCCTACAACCTCGGGGCCTCGGCTTTCAACACCACTCAGTTCTTCAATGCCAATGGTACCCTTAGCGAGCAGCCATGGATTCTCCGCAAACACCAAGCGTTCCGCCCCGTCAGCGATGCTGCATTCTTCTATAGCGCGATCCCAGCGGAATTCACCAACACGCGTCTCGTGGGTCGGAGTGTGTGGAACGGCCAGTGGAAAATTGTCATTCCCGCCTACACGCTGCTGAATGATGAGCAGGAGGGACTCAACCGCTTCGTCGCGAGTGTGAAGGATATTCAACTCTTCCTGCGGACGTACTCGAACTCAGGGAACTGATGCTGGAAGCGCCTTTGATAATGTGTTAGAATTAGAAGTTATATTCTAACCATTGGACTTCCTGCGCGGCCGATGAGTAGGAGTCGGAGGCCGTTGAGGCAGACCAAGACGGTGCTGCCTTCGTGTCCGACCACGCCTAACGGGAGTGCGAGCGAAAAGCCAAGGGCTGCGGAAATGAGGACGAGGATGACCGCACTGGCAAATACGAGGTTCTGGGTGAGAACGCGTTTGGCACGTCTCGCATGACCTAGCAGCAGGGCAATGTTTTCTAACCGGTCGCCCATCAGAACGATGTCGGCAGTTTCCATGGCCACATCGGTTCCGGCGGCACCCATGGCCACGCCGATGTCCGAAATGGCAAGTGCGGGTGCGTCGTTCACCCCATCGCCAATCATCATCACGGTTCCTTCCTTTTTCAGCTCGCGGATGACTTTCAGTTTATCTTCTGGCAGCAGTTCGGCGAAGACTTCATCCACCTTGGCTTCTTGAGCAATGGCTTCGGCGACGATCCGTTGGTCGCCCGTGAGCATGACGACTTTTTTCACCCCGAGGCGGTGGAGGTCGGCGGTGAGTTGGCGCGCTGCGGGACGGATCGTGTCGGCCATGACCAAGACCGCGTGGGCGGTGATTTGGTCGCCATCGCGCTGGCCTAACCAAACGCAGGTTTTTCCTTTTGCTTGCAGTGCCAGCGATTGAACAGCGAGCGGCTCGATTCCGCTGGCTCCGAGTTCGCGAAACAAGCGCTCGCTGCCGATGAGGTAGCGAACGGCTTCTACGGTGGCTTCGGCACCTTTTCCCGCAGTGGATTGGAAATCCGCCGCTTCCGGTGGGATGATCCCGAGGTCGCTTGCACTCTTGACGATGGCGTGGGCCAGCGGGTGCTCCGACTTCGCCTCAAGCGAGGCGGCGGCACGCAAGAGCTCAGTGGCGGGCGCGGGGAGGGGAACGCCGATCTCGTGAACGCCTTGCGAGGTGATGATTTCGGTGAGAGAGGGCTTGCCAACGGTGAGGGTGCCAGTCTTGTCGATCGCCACGATGTCGATCTTTGCGGCGGTTTCAAGATGGGAGCCGCCTTTGATGAGAATGCCGCGCCGTGCTGCGCCACCGATCGCCGAAAGCACCGTCGCCGGCGTGCTGATCACCAACGCACAAGGCGAGGCGACGACCATGATGGTCATTGCGCGGTAGAAAGCGTGAGCGGGATCGACTCCTGCTAGAAATGGAATCAGAAACACGAGGCAGGTGAAACCGATGACTCCCATCGCATAGTATTGCTCGGCTTTCTCGAGGAACCGTTGAGTGTTCGATTTTTCTGCCTGGGCTTCGGCGACCAGTTTGACCATTTTCGCGAGTGCCGAGTCTTCCGAACGCTTGGTCACCGTGAGCTCGATGCCGCCGCTTTGATTCAGAGTTCCAGCAAAAAGCGGGCTGCCGAGGGCTTTGGCGACGGGCATGGATTCACCGTTTAGAGAAGATTCATCCACATTGGTACGACCTTCGGAAATCGTGCCGTCCACTGGGATTTGTTCGCCGGGCCGGACGATGACAATCTCGCCGATTTCTAACTGTTCGACTGGGACCTTGACCGTGCCGCCGAGTCGTTTGACCAGCGCTTCGCTCGGGCGGAGGGTGAGGAGGGATTCGATGGCGCGCTGGGTCCGCTCCATCGCATGGCGTTGCAGCACGTTGGAAAAGCTGAACAGGAACAACAGGAGTGCTCCCTCGAAAGGCGCACCGATGATTGCAGCGCCGATGGCTGCGAGAACCATCAAGACATCGACGTCTAACACGCGTTCGCGCAGAGAAGCCACGGCCGAACGGACGCCTTTTTGTCCGGCGAAAACGTAGGCTGCTGCGTAGAGCGCGTGCGTGGCGATGCTGATGCCGGAGGTCTTTTCGACGATCTCGGCGGACGCCAAAAACGCCAGTCCGAGGGCGCAGGAAATCTCCTCGTTGAGTTCGCCGGCGAGGATTTTTTGACGCAATGAGCGGCGGTCGGAACCACGCGGTTCAAGCGGTTTGATGTTGGCGCCTGAGGCTTGCAGGTCTTGTTCGATGCGGTGCTCTGGTTCGACAGCAGAGTCGAAAGTGACTGAGAGCACGCGCCCGAGGTAGGTCGCCGTGGCGCGGCGGACGCCCGGGATCTTGGAGAGTTTTTTCTCAAGCTTTTGCGCGCATGCCTCGCAGGCATTTCCCTCAAGCCGGTAGGTGCGCTTTTGCAATGCGCTCTCGACTTGGCTGATGTGTTCTTTGATCAGTTCACGGACCTCGTGGTCGCTGAGCACCGCCGGATCGAAATCGACGTCGAGCACGGGCAGCACAGGATCCTTGGCGACGCGGAGCACGCCGCTGTGGGCTTGCAGTTCGTGATCGGGCAGTTTCTCAGCGGGCAGATTGGGATCGGGGTCAGTCATGGCAAAAAGGGAGTCGCAAAAAACGCCATGGGGATTCATGCCACAAAGCCCGACCCAGTGGAAGACGATTCTACAATCGCACCAACGAGGATCTTGGCGAGAGGAGTGATCTCGGGGGATTTGATCGGTTAGGCCACGGGAAGTTTTGCCCGGATCTTCGCCGCAAGCGCGTGAAATGCTTCGGAGACAGCATTTTGGCTTGGCGGAAGCAACGCAACGGGTGATCCCGAATCGCCGCCTTCACGGGTCTTGAGGTCGATCGGGATTTGTCCTAACAGAGGAACGTTGAGGTGTTCCGCCTCACGGACGCCGCCGTCCTTGCCGAACAAATAGTATTTCTTGCCCGCATCGCACTCGACCCAGGCCATGTTCTCGATGAGCCCAAGGATCGGCACGTTCACCTTGGCAAACATCGAGACCGCCTTACGGGCATCGATGAGTGCGACTTCCTGAGGCGTCGTGACGATCAACGCTCCATCCACGGAAACCGTCTGGACGATGGTGAGTTGGATGTCGCCCGTGCCGGGTGGAAGATCGAGAACGAGATAGTCAAGATCCTCCCATGCCACCTGACGAAGAAATTGTTGGGTATAGCGGGTGGCCATCGGGCCTCGCACGATCACGGGTGAGCGATCTTCTAACAGAAATCCCATCGACATCAATTTCAGGCCGTGGGCTTCGAGCGGGATGATCTCGTCGTGTTCATTGGCCATTGGGCGTTCGTTGGTGGCGAACATCTGAGCGACGGAGGGGCCGTATAGGTCGCAATCGCAGAGGCCGACCTTGGCACCGGTGGCGGATAGTGCCACCGCGAGGTTTGCTGCGATGGTGGATTTCCCAACGCCGCCCTTGCCGGAAGCCACCGCGATGATGCGTTTTACGCCAGGGATCGAAGATTTCCCGACCGTGCTGCCGAGGCCACCTGCGGCGGCGGGTGCGTCCTTCACATCGATTTCGATTTTTACCGAGCCAATGTCGGGTAGGGGATCGAGGATCGCGTGACAGTCTTGAAAAATTTGTTCAGGCACCTTGGCGTCGCGGGTGGCGAGTTCGATGCGGACCTTCACGAGTCCGGGTTCGCAGGTGACCTCTTTGACGAGGCCGAACGAGATGATGTCCCTCGAGAAACCAGGGTAACGGACTTGGCGGAGAGCTTCGCGGATAAATTCAGGAGTCATGGGCGACGGGATTCTCGCCGAATCTCCCGTAGGCGCAAGCGCTAGTGAGAATTCTTCGTGGGTGCTCTGGTTTTAGAAATCCCAGCGCCATGACGCGGGGATCCATTGGTAGCCCTTGCGGCCATTTGGGGCGATGATCCCAAGGCCGGGCCAAGGGAGGTGGAATCCGAAGGTGCGTTCGCGGGTGAGCGCGAGCTCGGCGAAGACCTTCTTGCGGGTGGCGATGGCGGACGCGGGGTCGTGGTCGAAGTCGATGAACCAATTCGGGTCTTCTAGCATCAGCACGTGGTGGTGAGCAAGGTCAGAGATGTGGAGAAGCGATTGGTCGTCCGATTGAATGCGGAAAATCGCATGCCCGTCGGTGTGGCCGGGGGCGGCGATCAGGGTGATGGCGCCATCGAGGATTTGATCCCCGTCCTCATGGATCACGAGATTCGGTTGCAGCGTGTCGAACGCATTGCGGACGTTTTGAATCATCTGCTGGATGTTATCGGTGCGGTGCGACTTTGAAAAATCGGGGGTTGGGCTGCGCCAAAAGTCGACCTCGCGTTTGAGGACGTGAATGGCCGCGTTGGGAAATAAGATTTTGCCGTCGCTCGCGAGACCTCCGATGTGGTCGCCATGTGAGTGGCTCAGCATCGCGTGGGTCACGTCACCCACTTGAATTCCAACCGAATCAAGAGCGCTCGCGAGCCAGCCCCAAGTCGGGTTCGGATTTGGGCCAAAACCGGCATCGACGAGGATCACCTCCTTGTCTTTTCGCAGGACGAGGATGTTGATGTAGAGCGTCATGTCGTCTGGGCGTTCGCCATGAGCGACGAGGGTCTTGGTCATTTCCGCGCGTTCGGTGGGCGGCCACATTTTTTTCGACACGCCTTGTTTGAAGGTGCCGTAGCCGTCGCTGATCGACCATGCCTCGAACTTGCCAATCGAGAACTGATAGATGTGGGGATTGGAAATGGTTTTGTTGGGGAGTGGGGCGCGCGTCTCGGTGGTGGAGCCCGAAGCCAGCGAGCTGGGTGCGCCGATGGTCGCGATCGTGGCACCGAGGCTGCCAAGGAATTGGCGGCGGGAGTTTTCTGGGAGTGGCGTGGCCATGGGCGATGAAAAGGTGGCGTTTTTGTTAGGTCCAGCGAAGCGTTCAAAAATGGGTGCAGCCAATCCAAAAAGACAAGGTGTGACTGAGCCGTGGTTCACGAGGCGTGGTGGGTTTGGGCGAAATCATCGGGCGGTCGATTTGATGCATGAACTAGCTTTATCACCAAACTCTCGAAGTGATTGAGCGCTTGGGCAAGGCAAGAGTCAAGACGCTGGAAATTCGGGTGGGACATCGGTCGCTTCGCTCGGTGTGGATTGGCTAGAGGCCGCTGATGATGGGTTTTTCAAGCTCGGGATTGACTCGGTTGGCGATTCGACGGACCATACATCTCAATTTTCGTTCGTTAAAATTTATGGAAAACGTCATCATCATCGGTACCGGTTGCGCAGGATACACTGCGGCCATTTACACGGCGCGCGCCAATTTAACGCCGCTACTCCTTTCCGGCACGCAGCCTGGCGGACAACTCACCACCACGACCGAGGTCGAGAACTTCCCGGGCCACCCCGACGGGATCATGGGGCCCGAGTTGATGATGAAAATGCAGGCGCAGGCGGAGAAATTCGGTGCTCGGATCGCCTGGGCAAGCGTGGAATCCGTGGTGCGGCGCGACGATGGGACTTTCCTTCTCACGGCTGGATCGGAATCGTTCGAGGCCAAGACGTTGATCGTGGCGACGGGTGCAGCACCGCGGCACTTGGGGATTCCCGGCGAGCAGAAGCTCATCGGCCACGGGCTGACCTCCTGCGCGACCTGCGATGGTGCTTTTTACCGAGACGTGCCGGTTTGTGTGATCGGCGGGGGCGACAGCGCATGCGAAGAGGCAAGTTTCTTGACCCGATTTGCCAGCAAAGTCTATCTGATTCACCGCCGCGACGAGTTGCGGGCCTCGAAGATCATGGCAGATCGTGCCTTGGCAAACCCCAAGATCGTGCCGGTCTGGAATTCGACCGTGAGCGAGTACCTCACCGATGAAAAAGGCGAGATGCGCGCCGTGACCTTGAAAAATCTAATCGATGGCCAAGAGAGTGAGCTCGAGGTGGCCTGTGTCTTCGTGGCGATCGGCCACGTGCCGAATAGTGGATTTCTGGGTGACTTGGTCGACAAGGATGAAAATGGTTACATCCTACAAAATCCCGGTCGCACCTCGACGAAGACCTCGGGGCTTTTCGCTGCGGGTGATGTGGCAGACCACTATTACCGCCAAGCGATCACTGCGGCCGGTCAAGGTTGCGCCGCTGCACTCGAAGCAGAACGCTTCTTGAGCGACCACGAGTGACGCCACCCTCCGGCCGACGTTGATTTTTCTCGAGAAAATCAACGATCGGCGCGGTGGCTGTTCGATTTGCGCGATTTCCTGTTAGAGTCGTGCGAGCACCGCATCGCCCATGGCCGAGGTTCCGACTTTGGTCTCGCCCGGTTGGCTGGTGGCAATGTCTCCGGTGCGGAATCCATCGGCGATGGTCTGCGCCACAGCGGCTTCGATGGCATCTGCCGCTTCGATTTCTCCGAGAGAGAATCTCAAGAGCATGGCGAGCGAGAGGATCTGGGCGATCGGGTTGGCGATGCCTTGGCCAGCGATGTCCGGAGCGGAGCCGCCCGATGGTTCGTAGAGGCCGAAATAAAGTCCATCCTCGCGTTGCTTGCCGAGTGAGGCCGATGGTAGCATGCCGAGGGATCCGGAAATCATCGCCATTTCATCCGAGAGGATATCGCCAAATAGGTTTTCCGTCACGAGCACGTCGAAGGAGCCCGGGCGCTTGATGAGCTGCATTGCGGCATTGTCGACGTACATGTGAGAGAGTTCGACTTCAGGGAATTCCTTGGCGATTTCGATCACCGTCTCGCGCCAGAGCACGGAAGACGCGAGCACGTTGGCTTTGTCCACGGAGAGAAGTTGCTTCTTGCGGCCCATGGCAGCGGTGAACGCGACGCGGGCGATGCGCTGGATTTCGCTTTTCTGATAGACCATGGTGTCGAAGGCGACGGGCTCGCCACCGCGTTCTTCGCGGCCCTTCGGTGAGCCGAAATAAATCCCACCGGTGAGCTCACGAACGCAGAGGACGTCGAATCCATCGGCGATGAGTTCCTGTTTGACGGGTGATGCGTGGGTGAGTGCGGGCAAGCAGACACCGGGACGGAGATTGGCGAAGAGCCCGAAGTGCTTGCGGAGCGGCAGTAGCGCACCACGCTCGGGCTGAATGTCTGGCGGCAGGCTCTCCCATTTCGGGCCGCCCACCGAGCCGAAGAGGATCGCATCGGCAGCTTCGCTGGCCGCCACGGTCTCGGCTGGTAGCGGATGTCCGGTGGCATCAATGGCGGCACCACCCACGAGATGTTCGCTGCGGGCGACCGTGAAGCCAAACTTGGCTTCGGCGGCATCAAGGATGCGGAGCGACTCGGCCATGACTTCTGGGCCGATGCCGTCTCCGGCGAGGATCGTGATTCGGTGACTGCGTGACATGGACGGGAAAATGACGGCAGCTTTCTCTCGTGGCAAGGATGCAAAAGGGCCGATGGGCGAAATTTACTCATGGGGTGAGGATTTTCTGCTCGCCCGATGCCCTCCGATTTTCTCTGCCGCCCAGCCACAACCTTGGCTTGCAGACTGGCGGGGATGGGATCATGGTTACTCTATCATGCAACCTGTGACCGATCGCTTGAAGCATTTCCTCCAGTACGTCGCCGTCAATCTCATTGATGAGCCGGCTCAGGCTCAACTGAAGGTTGCCGAGCTTGGTCCGAAGCGTTTGCGCTTCAAGTTGGTGCTCTCCAAGCAAGATGTGGCGATGCTCATCGGCAGGAATGGCTTCACGGCATCCGCCATCCGCGGCATTTTGAAAGCGGCCGCCGACCGAGAAGGGGTGCAGGTCTCACTGCAGATCCACTCGCACGAAGAGGAAGCCGAGTTGCTTGCGCGCGGCGAGGGGCAATGAGGGGGATTTCTCTTAGGGAAATCCAAATTAGATCTTGTTAGAAGCGTGGTTCATGCTTCTGCGAGGCAGCCGGGGCAATTTTGGGCGAAGTGGCCTGGGTGAACTTCGGTGAGTGTTGGGGGAGTCTCGGTGAGGCAGTCGTCTGGCTTGCCGAGGCGGTTGCGGAGTCGGAACGAGCATCCGGTGACTGGGCGTGAGAGATCGGGCGGCAGGCCGGGGATGGTGTAGAGGAGTTCGCCCTTGGCATGGCTGGCGGGGATCGACTTCAGTAGCGAACGGGTGTAGGCGTGCAGCGGACGACGGAAAAGGTCGGCCTTGGCGGCGCTTTCAACAATTCTGCCCGCGTACATCACATTGATGTGGTCGCACATTTCTGAGACCACGGCGAGGTCGTGGGTGATGAAGATGACTGCGGTGCCGAGTTGATTTTGGCGCTCGCGGATCAGCTCGAGCACTTGTTTTTGCACGGTTACATCGAGGGCGGTCGTGGGTTCGTCACAAATGAGGAGCTCGGGCCGCGTGATGAGTGCCATGGCGATCATGACCCGCTGGCGCATGCCGCCGGAAAATTCGTGGGGGTAGGAGTGGATGCGTTTTTCGGGGTCGGGGATGCCGACTTCGGCGAGTGCGTCGATGGCCTTGTGGAGCGCCTCCTTACCGTGGAGGTTCTCGTGGAGTGCGAGGGGTTCAGTGAGTTGGGCGCTTACCTTCATGAAAGGGTTGAGCGAAGTCATCGGGTCTTGAAAAATCATCGAGATCCGTTTGCCGCGGATTTTGCGAAGTTGTTTTTCAGGAACGGAGAGAAGGTCGATGCCGTCGAAGATCGCTTGTCCGCCGTGGATGCGGCCGGGAGGTTGGGGGATGAGGCCTAACAGCGAGTAGCAGGTGACGGATTTGCCAGACCCTGATTCGCCCACAATGCCGAGAGTTTGTCCCGGATCCACCTGAAACGATACGTTTTCCACCGCATGGACGATTCCGTTGCGAGTATGGAACCGGGTGGTGAGGTTGCGGACGTCGAGAAGCGGCATGACTCTGATAGATTCGGTGATGGGGGAAAAAGTGCAAGCGTTGGGCTCAAGAATCGATGAGTCGCTCTTCAATCCAGCGGGCGACATCGGCGAAGTGGCCGTCGGCCAAGTGGCGGCCGAGCCCGAGGGTGAGGACTGGCACCTGCTCGCGGGTGTGATCGGTGCCGTGGTGGAAAGGGTCGTTGCCGTGATCGGCAGTGAGGATTACGAGGTCGTCCGGCTTTACCTGAGGGATGAAGCCGCCGAGCCAGCGGTCGAATTCAAGCAGGCATTTCGCATAGCCCGTGGGATCGCGGCGGTGGCCGTAGAGCGAATCGAAATCCACTAGATTGGCGAGGATCAAATGGGAATCGGTGCGCGTCTCATTCCAGAGGCGATCGATGACCGCCATGCCATCGTGGTTTGAATGGGTCGGGAAAGACTCCGAAATGCCAGAACCGGCGAAGATGTCCGAGATTTTTCCCACGCCGATCGTGGTGACTCCTGCGGATTGCAGGCGGTTGAGGACCGTTTCGCTGGGCACGAGTGAATAGTCGTGGCGGTTGCTGGTGCGTTTGAAGGTTGCGGCAGACGATCCGACGAATGGGCGGGCGATCACGCGGCCGATTTGGAGTTTGCGCTCGTCGAGCACCTTGCGCGCGGTTTTGCAGAGGCTCCACAATCGTTCCAGTCCGAAGGATTCTTCGTGCGCGGCGATCTGAAGGACGCTGTCCGCGCTGGTGTAGAGAATCGGCTTGCCGGTCTGCACGTGTTCTTCGCCGAGCCTAACGAGAATTTCAGTGCCGGACGCCGCACAATTTCCGATGAACTCGACTCCGCCGCGTGACTCAAGCTCCGCGACGAGGTCGGGGGAAAACGACTCGAAGGTCGCAAACCCATGGTCAAGCTCGCAGCCCATCAATTCCCAATGGCCGGTCGTGGTGTCCTTGCCGGCGGATTTCTCGGTAAGCCGCGCCCATGCGGCGTCTCGGAGTGGGGGAGCACCCGCGGGGAGATCCATCAAGTGGTTGAGCCCGAGTTTCGCGAGGTTCGGCAGCGAAAACCCTGGGATGCGCGTGAACAAATGTCCGAGCGTGTCCGCGCCATCGTCGCCATAAGCCCGTGCGTCAGGCGCATTCCCGCAGCCGACTGAGTCCAAGACGATGCACAGCACCCGTTTCATGCGGCATTGTTAGTCGGTCGCAGGTGCCTCATCCAGCGGATTGTGCGCCGATCCCAACAAAGTGATGGCTGAAGGTGGCGGAGAAATTCAGCGGGAATTCACCTGTCAGGGCGTTGAGTTGGCTTTCTTCGCTTTACCCCTGCTGGATTCGCCGTTAATCCAGTTCCGCCATGCACGGTTTCTCCTACAAAAACGGTTCACTTTTCTGCGAAGACATCGACCTCTCCACGCTTGCGGCCGAGCACGGGACGCCACTCTACGTTTATTCCGCCGGGACCATTCTCGATCACTACACGCGCTTGGATGCCGCCTTGGGCAGCATCGACCACGAGGTGGCCTACGCGGTGAAGGCGAACTCGAACCTCTCGGTGCTTCGCTTGCTCGCGAGCCACGGTGCGGGGTTCGACATCGTTTCAGGGGGCGAGCTTTTCCGGGTGATCAAGGCGGGGGGCGATCCGGCGCACTGCACGTTTGCGGGAGTCGGTAAGACCCGTGACGAAATCGTCTATGCTTTGCAACAAGGGATCTACTCGTTCAATGTCGAGAGCGAGGAAGAACTTCGTTACCTCAACCAGGTGGCTGGCGAGCTTGGAATGATTGCGCCTGCGGCAGTGCGCGTGAATCCAAACGTGGACGCCAAGACGCACAAATACATTTCCACGGGAAAGTCGGAGAATAAATTCGGTGTCGATTTTGGAGCGATCGCTGACCTTTACGAACGCGCTTCCAAGGAGTTTAAGAACATCAAACTCCGCGGGCTGCAAATGCACATCGGCTCACAACTCACGTCCATCGCACCATTCATCGAAGCAGTAGAAAAAGTGATCCCGCTCGTCACCGAGCTCAAAGCTCGTCACGGGATTGAGTTCTGGTCGATCGGTGGTGGCATCGGCATCATCTATCAGGAATCCCTCAAGTCCGGCAATGCCGATTGGTGGGCAAGCCAGCCAGAAGATGAACGCCCGTTGACAATCGAACAATACGGCAAAGAACTCGTTCCGAGGCTCAAGGATCTTGGGTTGAAAATTCTGTTAGAACCCGGTCGTTACATCGTGGGCAACGCGGGTGTGTTGTTGACCAAGTGCCTTTATGAGAAAAAAGGCTCGGCCAAGACCTTCAAGATCGTCGATGCCGGCATGAACGACCTCATTCGCCCAGCGCTTTACGAGGGCCACCACGAAATCGTGCCTTTGGTCGAGCCAAGTTCCACGGACCGCATCAAGGTCGACGTCGTCGGGCCGATCTGCGAAAGCGGCGACTTTTTCTGTCAGGATCGTCTGCTGCCCGATTTCAATCCCGGCGATCACATCGCGCTGATGTCAGCGGGGGCGTATGGGTTTGCGATGGCGTCGAATTACAATTCGCGGCCACTTCCTGCGGAGATTCTCGTTGAGGGCGGAAATGCCACGGTGATCCGCAAGCGTCAGACGCTCGAAGATCTCATCGAGGGCGAACATTGATGCGATCGAGGGCGGTTCATCATGGATGGGCACCCGCAGTCGGTGAAAATACCTTGTTTTCCTGCTTGGCCGACGGGTCGTCTCGCGTTGCAATGGCCCCGCTATGGCTTATCTCGACGAACACTTCCTGCTCCACTCACCAACTGCACGCCGACTTTTTCATGAGGTGGCCAAGGATCAACCGATCATCGATTACCACTGTCACCTATCGCCGCGGGAGATCGCTACCAACCACCGCTGGGAAAACATTTCCGACATTTGGCTTGGTGGTGATCACTACAAGTGGCGGCTCATGCGCGCCAATGGAGTCCCGGAAGAACTGATCACTGGGGCATCCACCCCTCGCGAGAAATTCCAAGCATGGGCAGAGACCGTGCCCTACACCCTTCGCAATCCGATCCACCACTGGACCCACATCGAGTTGCAACGCTATTTTGGCATCGACCTGATGCTCTCGCCCGCCACGGCAGATGAGATCTGGGAGCGGACCAATGCGAAGATCGCGGAGTCGGATTTTTGCGTTCATGGGTTGCTGAAAAAATTTGATGTGCGTGTCGTCGGTACCACCGATGATCCCGCAGACCCGCTTGACGACCATCACGCCATCGCCGCGGCTGGGCTTCCAACTCAAGTCTTACCGACTTTTCGTCCGGATAAAGCGTTTTTGGTCGATCGGCCGGATTTGCTTGCGCCATGGTTGAAAAAACTTGAGGTAGCGTCTAACCATTCCATCGCCAGTTTCGCAGATCTTCTCGCAGCATTGCAGAAGCGCCACGACGATTTTCACGCTGCAGGTGGCCGCTTGTCCGACCATGGGCTGGATCGTCTTCCGGCGTTGAGTTGTACCGACGCCGAGGCCGCGCTGATCTTTGGTCGTGCGATGGAAGGCAAGGCCGCGACTCCGGAGGAGAAAGAAAAATTCTCGTTTTATCTCATGGTATTCTTCGGCCAGTTGGATGCTTCCAGGGGTTGGACCAAGCAGCTTCACCTCGGCGCATTCCGCAACGTGAATTCGGGCATGGCGGGCCGACTGGGTCCTGACACCGGATTTGATACCATCGGCGACACCGAGCAGGGGGCATCGTTGGTCAAATACCTCGACGCGCTTTCGTCGAACGGAGCGATGCCGAAGATCGTGCTCTACAATCTCAACCCTCGCGATAACTACCTGTTCGCTTGTCTAACAGGTGTCTTCCAAGATGGTACGGTCGCAGGTAAAATTCAGTTTGGTTCGGGCTGGTGGTTCCTCGATCAAAAAAATGGCATGGAGCTCCAACTTGATGCGCTGTCCGCGACAGGCTTGCTTTCGCGCTTTGTCGGGATGCTCACTGATTCCCGTTCATTCCTTTCGTTCCCAAGACACGAGTATTTCCGCCGGATTCTTTGCAATCTCATCGGCGGTGAGGCGGATCGCGGTGAACTTCCAGATGATTTCGAGGCGCTTTCCGAATTGATCCGCGCGGTCTGTTTCGGCAATGCCAAAAAGCACTTCGGCTTCAAGCTGTGATTGTAACATTTTCGAGTTATATGATTAAAATCCCATTCGCGCTTTGGTGTGGTTGTTTCACGTTGCAGGCGGCTCCCGTTTTCATCGGGACAAGTCCTGGAAAAACTCCAGCGGGTCAGGGGATTTATCTAGCAGACTTCGATGCGACGACGGGTAAGCTCAGTGAACCGACCCTGGCTGCGGCAGCCAAAAGCCCAGGATTTCTCGCGCTTCATCCGAGCTTGCCGGTGATTTATGCTTGCGGTGCGCCGAGCCAACCGCTTCCCAATGGCGGCAGCGCGGTGACGGCATTCGCGATGGATGCGGAACATCACCTGCGCTCGATCGGTGAATGCTTTGCTGGAGGTAAGGGTGCGTGCCATGTGGCCGTCGATCCGGCGGGTCATACGGTTGCGGTGGCCAATTATGGGGATGGTTCGTTCGCGACGATTCGCTTGGACGACGCAGGTATTCCAATTGCGCTTGCATCAGTGGTGACTCACACGGGATCCGGCCCCACCAAGCCTCGACAGGATGGGCCGCACGCACACGCGGTTTATTTTGATCGGTCCAACATGCATCTATTTGTGCCCGACCTCGGATTGGATCAGGTATTTGTCTATCCGTTTGATGCGGCGACGTCGAAACTGGGTGATCCACTACCCTCGCTGTCCACCGCGCCGGGTGCGGGGCCACGCCATTTGGCGTTTTCGAGCAACGAGTCGCATGCGTATGTCATCAACGAGCTCAATAACACCATCCTCACCGCCACCTACAAGGATGGGAAGTGGAACACTATCGACACCGTGACCACTTTGCCGGTGGATTTTACCGAAACGAGCACGACGGCTGAGATTGAAATCCATCCGAATGGCCGCTTTGTCTATGCGTCGAACCGAGGTCATGATTCTCTAACCGTCTATCAGCGAGATATACTAACGGGAGCTCTGAAGTTCTTGCAACACGCACCTTGTGGTGGGAAAACGCCGCGTCATTTCAAGATTGATCCGAGTGGCCGATGGTTGCTCTGCGCTCACCAAAATTCAGACACGGTTAGCGTTCTGGCGCTTGATCCGGCGACGGGGTTGCTTGGTGATGCCTCGTCGACAGTCAAGGTGCCTTGTCCGACCTGCTTGTTGTTTTCGCGCTAAGACGGTGGACTTAAAGTGGGATTGCTCGTGGGGAGGGGGAAATCCTTCGTGGGTAAGGATTTCTGATTGCACATGGGGGCGTTCGGGAGACCATGGGGGCGCATGGCGTATTTGGCAGACCGAGCATTTGAGTTGATTTCCTCCGCGCACGAGCGGGGGCGGTTGGCTCACGCATTTTTGATCAGCGGAGCCAATGGCAGTGGGAAGGAAAACCTAGCTGCGCGGATGGTGCAACTGGTCAATGGCGGTGGCGCATCTGCGGGGTTCGATTTGTTTGGAGATCCTGTCGTGGTCAAGACGCCCTTGCTCGACGAACTCGAAAGCGGGTGGGTGCGGATCATCCGGCCACGCAAAAAGTCTCGGAGGATCACGGTGGATGAAATTCGCGACCTCGAGGGCACCCTGCATCTCGCAGCGCCAGGTGGTGCCTGCAAGGTTGGCGTCATCACGGAGGCGGATAGCATGAACGATCAGGCGGCAAATGCGTTTCTGAAAACGCTGGAAGAACCGCCGCAGAATACACTGCTGCTGCTTCTAACGGAAAATCCCAAACGTCTTTTGCCAACGATCCTTTCGCGTTGCGTGCGGTTGCCGTTGTTAGGTGGGCAAGCCCTACTCGCGGATGGGGGAGGAGAGTTGGTTGCGGCGTTGAATGCAACCGCATTGCGCGGGTTTGGTACGCCCATTGCAGCGTTGCACATGAAAGCGGCATTCTCTGGGTTTCTTGCGACGGTTCGCGAGAGAGTGGATCTTGCTGCAAAGGCGGCGGAAAAAGAAGAGGTGGCAGTCTATCGAGACGCAACAGATGGTGCGTGGCTCAAAGAGCGGGAGGACTTTCACAAGGCCGCTGCCGAGGCAGAATACCTTGAGTGTCGCAGTCGCTTGTTCGATGTCTTGATGGCATGGATGGCGGATCTGTTGCGCATGAAGGTGAGTGCTAGCGGCCTAGATTTCCCCGAGTCCGCTGAGTCGTTGCGCCGCATCGCCGATGGCGAAACCGAAGGTCGCCTGTTGAAACGGATGGAAGCCCTCGACTCACTGCGCCGCACACTTGAGACCAATGCCTTTGAGCCGCTCGCCATCGAGGTCGGATTCCTGAAAGCGTTTGGCTGAAATTAGGTTCAGTGGAAACCCGCTAGAAAAAACTAACCGATTGAATTGAATTTCGCGGTTTCCCAAGCATTTTCCATTTGGGCTGGGCTGGCCGCACCGAGTGTGATGCCTTCGGTTTTGAGAATTTTTTCCATCGCACCGAAGCGCTTTTCGAATTTGGCATTTGCGGAAGCCATGAGGACCTCGGGGTCGATATTCCGGAAGCGGGTGAGGTTAACAACGGAAAAAAGGAGATCGCCCATCTCTTCCGAAACCGCTTCCAAGTCACCGGATTCGATGGCACTTTGGAGCTCGCCGAGTTCTTCGTGAATTTTTGCCAGAACACCGGATTCATGAGGCCAGTCGAAGCCGACCTTCGACGCTTTTTTCTGGAGTTTGTGAGCCCGCAATAACCCGGGCAGGCCTTTGCCGACTCCGTGGAGGTAGGGTTTTTCTTCATCGCCCTTTTCAGTGCGTTTGATGGCGTCCCATTGCTGGAGCACGGCATCGGTGGTGGTCACGTCGCTTTGGGCGAAGACGTGCGGATGGCGTCTCACCAGTTTCTCGCTGATGCCCCGCGCCACATCGTCGAGGTTGAAACGACCTGCCTCCTCGGCCATTTCGCTATGAAAAACGACCTGAAGTAATAAATCACCGAGCTCCTCCTTGAGGTGTTCGTGATCACCTCGCTGAATGGTGTCCACCGTTTCGTAGGCCTCCTCAATGAGGTTGGGGACGATCGATTCGTGTGTTTGCTCGGCATCCCATGGGCATCCGCCGGGAGCGCGCAGTCGGTGCATGATTGCACGGAGGCGGGCGAGTTGTCGCTCCGTGTCTGGGGAATCAATCATTTCGGCATCGGTCATCATCGGGATTGATCGGATTTTGAAGCTTGGTGGAGGATATCGCGTTCCTCTTGGGTGAGGCTTTGGAAGCCCTCACGGGAAATTTTATCGAGGATCTGGTCGACGGCGGATTCCTGTTCCATGATTAGGGTGGTCCGCGGCCTTAGCTTGGGCTGGTGAGCTCTTGGTAACCTTGGTGAGCGGGCAATGGAGGGGCCATCCATGAAGTCTAACAGCCATGCGTGGCGCACCAAGATGAAGCCCAGGATGGCACCACCCAAGTGGCCGGCTTCGCCGCCGGTGTTACCACCCAGTTTCAAGAGGATGGAGCCCGCCGAGATCGCCATGAGGCCGAGGGCGAGTTGGCGCATCGAAAGCTCGATGGGCGGAAATAACAATGAGACGCGCATCTCTGGAGCAATCACCGCAACGCCAATGAAGATGCCGTAGATGCCAGCGGATGCACCGATGAGTGGCGAACCTGGATCGCTGACGATAACGCCAGCAAAATAAAGCAATGAGTAAAAGCATGCACCCGCGATGCCGCAGAGCAGATAGAATGTTAGAAATTTGCGCGAGCCCCACCACCGTTCCATCCAGGGTCCGAGGAAGAACAGGCCCATGCTATTGAAAAATAGGTGGCCAATGCCGCTATGGAGAAACTGAAATGTTACCAACTTCCAGAGGTGCGCGTGAAAAATCGCGGAGTCGATGGTGAATGCACCTGCGGATCGCAGGAGTTTGCCCAGGAAGAGATCGACGAAATAGATCCCGACGTTGGCGACGAGTAACCCTTTCACCACCGGTGGGAGTTGTGTAAGAAACCCGCTTCCGCTGGGGGACTGGTTTCGGTGATAATCACGGTCGGCGATGCCCATCTGAGCCATGAGATAGCAGACTTCGTGACTAACTGCAAGGCCAGGGGGAGGAGAGTTTTGGCAAGTGAGTGAAACCGCGCAAATTTCACCCTAAATGACCGAGAATGGGGGGATGTTAAACTTCTCAGATGGGATCGCTCATTGAATCCAAGCCCATTCGCATCGCATGACGATTCGAGCCACTTCTGGGAGCATGAGCTGAGAGGGGAGTGTTTACACCCGGACTCTTAAATCCCTCACGCTCCACAACACCCCAGCCGCGGCTTTACCGCTCCCCCTCAAACGCCGTGCGCCATCTTTTCGCTTGTCGGTGAAGCGCTCGCGCGCCGCCGCAAACGCTTCGTTCACGAAAGCTTTGCTGCCAATCACCGCGCCATCGGTGAAATACCGCACCCGACACCGCAACATCGCAGCCAGCTTCAAGTCCGGAAAAACGGTGCCATTATCCGCGGCTTCCAATGCCTCCGCATCATTCATCTGCGGTCGCGCCACGCCCTTTTCCATCTCGGCCCGACCGTTCTTGCGTTCGAGCGCCAGCCCCAGAAACCGCCGATAAATCCGCGACACTTCCTTCCATTTCTCCGCCTCAAATCCCGCTCCGTGGTGACTCATGCACGCTCGCACCAAGCCTTCACGCGACTTTTTGCCATTTCCCTTCGACCCACCGCCCACGGCTTCGCCGTAACTGCTCCATCGATACTCCGCTGGATCTTCGACCATGCCCGCTCTCACGGGATTCAGGTCGATGTAGGCCGCCAT
>JAPJNB010000203.1 GCA_026461385.1 Akkermansiaceae bacterium | reverse complement strand
TACTTTGTCGGAATGACTGGGAAGGGATGGGGACCGGGGATTGCCAAGAATGTTGCAGGCCAGAACCGCGAGATGGCGGGAAAGCCTTTTGAGGAGAGGAAGTTTCCCTCCAAGATCACCAAGGGAATGTCTCGGACCGATTATGCAGGTAATTTTAATGACTTCCTGGATGCTGCACCCAAGGGGAAGCCTTGGTCCTTCTGGTATGGAGGTCATGAGCCCCACCGCGGCTATGAATATGGTTCAGGCGTGGCCATGGGCGGCAAGAAGACCTCCGATATTGATCGCGTGCCCGCGTGCTGGCCGGACACCGAGGAAGTACGCAACGACATGCTCGATTACGCGTTCGAGGTGGAAAATTTCGATCTCCACTTGGGGCGGATGCTGGCCGAGTTGGATAAGCGGGGCGAACTCCAGAACACGATCGTGGTGGTGACCTCCGACAACGGCATGCCGTTTCCGCACTGCAAAGGTTATGCCTACAACGACTCGAACCACCTGCCGCTGGCCATTATGTGGCCGCAGGGCATCGCCAAGTCGGGTAGGGTGGTGGATGACTATGTGAGCTTCATTGATTTCGCTCCTACATTCCTCGATGTCGCTGGCATGGAGCAGAGTAAGACCGGTATGGCCCCGATCACGGGCAGAAGTCTCACGGAAATATTTAAATCGGATCAATCCGGACGGATTATTTCGGGGCGGGATCACGTACTTCTCGCCAAAGAACGCAATGATGTTGGGCGACCCAATGATGAGGGATATCCAATCCGTGCCATCGTGAAGGAAGGAATGCTGTATCTGCACAACTTCGAAACGAGTCGCGGTCCCGCCGGAGTCCCGGAGACCGGCTACAAGGACACAGACGACAGCCCGACCAAGACGGCGGTGCTTGCCACGGAAAAGAAGCCTGACCTCAAACACCTCTTTGAGGCCTCGTTTGGAAAGCTGCCTGCCGATCAGTTGTTTGATCTCCGCCGCGATCCGGATTGCATGACGAATCTGGCCACGACGGTCTCGTTTTCCGCATTCCAGAAGCAGCTCTTTGATGAGCTCAAGCAACAGGGGGATCCGCGCATGTTGGGCAACGGACACATTTACGATGAATATCCCTATGGCTTTGCCGACAAGCGTAACTTTTATGAGCGCACCATTCGTGGCGAAAAAATCGAAGCGACCAAAGAAGAATAACGCCCACCAAATAGAAAAGAGTGACTATGAAATTCATCAATCAACCCTGGTCGCTAATCGTGGTAATCCTCGGATTACTGACCGCCACATCGCCCGCTGCTGATTCGTCGCCGCAGGCGGTTAAGAAACCAAACATCGTCTTCATCCTGGCGGATGACGCCGGAATCGGGGATTTCTCGGCCTATGGATGCAAGTATGGCGTCACGCCGAATATTGATCGTCTGGCCGCAGAAGGAATGAAATTCTCCCAAGCCTACAGCGGCAGTGCCGTCTGTGCGCCGTCCCGCTGCGTGCTGATGACCGGGCAGCATACAGGGCACGTATTGCGCCGTGCCAACGGCAGCAAACATGGCCTTCTCTCACTTCCGGCCACGCAAGCGACCGTGGCCCGCTTGCTGCACGATGCTGGTTACGCAACCGGTGGTTTCGGTAAATGGGGGTTGGGCAACCCCGGTACGACCGGCGTGCCGGAGAACGAGGGGTTTGACCTATTCTTTGGCTATTACGATCAAAAACACGCGCATGACTACTATACGGACTACCTCGTTCGCAACAGCGTGGATGTGCCGTATCAGCAATCCGGCAAACACACGTGGGAGGATTATTCCCATACCCGCATCGCAGATGAGACGCTCAAGTTCATCGAGAAAAATAAAGACCGTCCCTTTTTCTGCTATGCCGCTTGGACACCACCGCACGACGAATGGGTCATACCGGATAACGCGCCATTCTCAAAGCAAAGCTGGCCAGAAGAGATCAAGAATTACGCCGCGATGGTTGAACTTGTGGATAAGGACGTCGGTCGGGTGATGCAAAAATTAAAAGATCTTGGCATCGCTGATAACACACTTGTCATCTTTAGCTCGGATAACGGCGCCAACGATGAATGCATTCAGCCGCTCGGTAGCACCGGCGGTTTGCGCGGCTACAAGCGGATGCTCTACGAAGGAGGCATCCGCGCGCCATTCATCGCCCGTTGGCCAGGCAAGATTCGGCCTGGCACGACCAGCGAATTGTTGACCACGTTTATGGATTTTATGCCGACGGTGGCAGACGTGATCGGTGTACCTGTGCCTTCCGGCACGGACGGCATCTCTATTTTACCTATCTTGCTTGGTCAGAAACAAACAAAGTTGCACGATTCGCTCTATTTCGAGATCTACGAGCCTTATTTCCAGCAATCGGTGCGTTTGGGTGACTGGAAGGGGTACCGTCTGGGCACGAAAGCACCGCTCGAACTCTACGATCTGAAAGCTGACCCGGCCGAGATGGAAAACCTCGCCACTGCCCACCCGGACATTGTTCAAAAAATCGAAAGTATCATGGCCTCGGAGCACATCCCTTCGCCAGATTACGACGCGCCGGAACAATCCCAGAAGGGCAATAAAAAGCCCGGAGGTAAAAAGAAGGTGAAATCCGTTTCCGGAATGTTGAATGAGGAAGATTCAACTCCCGAGGGTGGCAAGAAGTAAGGATTCAGTGAATCGTTCAATCACTAACTGGTTCGTTGCTCTGCTGCTGTTGACGCCGGTGGCCTTTTCGAGTGCTGAGCCAATGAAGCTGCAGGGGAAACCCAACATCCTTGTCATTCTCGCCGATGACCTGGGTCCGGGTGATCTGAGTTGTGCTGGCTCAACAAAAATCAAGACGCCGAACATTGACCGGCTGGCTGCCGACGGTGTTCGTTTCACCCAGGGATACGCGCCGTCGGCCACTTGCACGCCGTCCCGCTTCTCTTTGTTAACCGGCGAATACGCCTGGCGCCAGTCGGCCAAGAAGAACACGATCCTCGATGGTGACGCACCGCTCTGTATTGAACCAGGCCGGCTTACTCTCCCGGCTATGTTGCGCCAGGCCAGTTACCAGACCGGCATTGTCGGCAAATGGCATCTCGGCCTCGGCGACGGTCAGACCAAAGTGGATTTCAACAGGGAAGTCAAACCTGGCCCGCTGGAAGTCGGCTTTGACTATTGCCACATCATCCCCGCCACTGTGGATCGCGTGCCAAGCGTTTGGATTGAAAATTACAAGGTGCTGAATCTTGACCCGGCCGATCCCATCACCGTCAGCTACCTGACCAACATCAGTGATGAGCCAACCGGTCTAGAGCACCCCGAACTTCTCTCCCGGTATGGCGCGGATAAGCAGCATGCCTGCACGATCATTAACGGCATAAGCCGCATCGGCTACATGAAGGGCGGTCACTCTGCACGCTTCAAGGACGAGGAGCTGCCCAAAACCGTTGTCGCAAAATCCGTGGAGTTTATCGAGAAACACCAGGATGCACCGTTTTTTCTAGAGGTCGGCCTATTTGAACCGCACGTGCCTCGAGTGGCCGCGCCGCCATTTGTCGGTAAGAGCGGTTGCGGGCTGCGTGGCGATGTCATTGAGCAAATTGACTGGGAGGTGGGGGAAATTATGAAGGCCCTCGACCGATTGAAGCTCGCGGATAACACCCTCGTTATCTTTTCCAGTGATAACGGTCCGATTCTTTTCGACGGCTACTTCGATCGATCGGAGGAGGATTTAAATGGCCATCAACCCACCGGGGGTTTGCGTGGCTGGAAGTATCTCACCTATGAAGGCGGTTGCCGCGTTCCGCTCATCGCCCGTTGGCCGCAGCAGATCAAGCCGCGGGTTAGCGACCAGCTCTTTAGCTTGGTGGATGTCTATGCCACGGTGGCCCAGCTGACTGGCCAAGAACTCAAAGCAGGCTCCGCTCCAGATAGTCTCGATTTATCCTCTGTGCTTTTGGGTAAGACGAAGAAAAACGTTCGGGACAACACCGTGTTGCACGGCATTGGTGGCCTTGCTCTGCGGCAGGGTGACTGGAAATACATCCCTGCTACCGAGAAGATGAAACCGGGAGGCATGGGCAGTGGCGCCAACGCAGCCGACCCGCGTTTTGCGGCGGCGACCGTACCTGAGGCGCTGCTGTTCAACCTTGCCCAAGATCCGAACGAAACGAATAACCTGACGGCGAAGTATCCCGACAAAGCCGCTGAGTTGGCGAAAGAACTAAAGGCCATCGTCGCCCAAGGTGAGGGGACGAAAAAGACCAAAGCCAAACCGTAGGTTGTGCCACACAAGAACTATGAAACTCCTAACCTTCAAGACCACTGGCTGCTCCATACTTGGCCGAGATTATCATTCTAAAGCAGTGCGCTTTATTGATATGAACATTTTTCATATCTGTTACAACTAAGACCAGAAACCAAAAACCCTAAAGGAATAATAACCTATGGAACCCATCAAACTTCTGACGATTGATTATACAATCCTCATCGCATACGTCGCTTTTGTCATCGGAATTGGGTGGGCGCTGTCGCGATACATGAAGACCTCCGCGGATTTCCTTACTTCCGCCCGGTCGATTCCGACCTGGGTGACTGGGCTAGCCTTTATTTCTGCCAACCTCGGTGCGTTGGAGCTTGTCGGCATGGCGGCCAGCGGAGCGAAATACGGCATCAGCACGGCGCACTTTTATTGGCTGGGCGCGATTCCCGCGATGATCTTCCTCGCGGTGTTCATGATGCCGTTCTACTACGGCTCTAAAGCGCGATCCGTGCCGGAATACCTAAAAATGCGGTTCGATGAGCGGGTCCGCGCGCTGAACTCCGTCGCCTTCGCGGTCATGACCATTTTTGCGTCGGGCATCTCGATGAACGCGCTGGCCAAGCTTCTCAACCAGCTGCTGGGTTGGAACTATGACCTCGCGCTCTGGATCTGCTCGGGCGTCGTGCTGATGTATGTTCTGAAGGGCGGATTGACCTCGGCGATCTACACCGAAGTCCTTCAGTTCTTTATGATCGTCCTTGGCTTTGCTCCGGTGGTTTATCTTGGACTCAAAGATGTTGGTGGTTGGGGTGCGATGAGCCAGTCGCTGCAGGGGGTGGCTGTCGAAACGGCGGCGTCGAAAGGCACGGAATATGCTGCCAATGCGTGGACAAGTGCCTGGCAACCACTCCTCGCAGGGCCGGCACACAATCCGATGGGAGTGGACCTATTTGCCATGGTCTTCGGCCTCGGCTTCGTCTTGAGCTTCGGCTACTGGTGCACCAACTTCTTAGTCGTTCAGCGGGCGATGGCTGCCAAAAATATGGCTGCGGCACGCAACACTCCTCTTATTGCCGCGGTGCCGAAACTTTTATTTCCTTTCCTCGTCATCGTTCCCGGCATGATCGCCGTGGCGCTGACCGCGATGCCATCCAAGGATTACCGCATCCCGCCGCCAGTAATTTCGCAGGAAAATTATACCAAGGCGATCGCCGCAGTGCGAAGCACGAACCCGGCTCTTCCGGAAGCGGGTGTCGCCGCCGTCGAGTCCGCCTTGGGTGAAAAGGTTGACTCAAAAAAGCTGGGCACCCTGATTGCTGACAACGCGAAAGGGGGACTGACGGACACACAGATCAAGACTGGCATCTACAACAGCATCGCCGCTTACGACTACGACGGCGTCATTTTGTCGCTCGTGAAGAAATACTGCCCGCCCGGCCTACTTGGCCTAGCGCTCACCGCCTTGTTGGCATCTTTCATGTCCGGCATGGCGGGTAATGTGACGGCGTTCAACACAGTCTTCACCTACGATCTTTACCAAGCTTACTTTGTGAAAAACCAGACCGATAAACACTACTTTTGGGCCGGTAAGGTTGTGACCGTCGCGGGCATCGTTCTAAGCATTGCGGCGGCATACTTTGCGTCCATGTATAATAACGCGATGGACATTATCCAGCTCGTGTTCGGTTTCGTTAACGCCCCGCTCTTCGCAACGTTCCTCTTGGGCATGTTCTGGAAACGAACCACGGGCACTGGGGCATTTCTGGGCCTGTTTCTCGGTATCTGTGGTTCGGCCCTCTTCCATGCCTTGACCATCACGACGGGCAACTTGCCTGGGGTCAAGGGGGGTTACCTCGGCGTCCTGCATGTCTTCCCAAGTGAGATGGCGCAAAACTTCTGGCTCGCTTCATTCGCCTTTATCGTTTGCTTTGCGTTGACCGTAGCGATCTCATTTGCCACCAAATCGCAGAAGACGGACGAGGACCTGAAAGGCCTGGTCTATTCTCTCACGCCGAAAATCAAGCCTGGCGACGTGCCATTCTACCTGCAGCCAGGTGTCGTCGGTGTGGTGCTGCTGATCGCCTGTTTGATTATGAACTTGATCTTCTGGTAAACCAAACAACCCAACCTAAAGGAAATTAATAATATGGGACTCGATATCCGCTGGCCGATTGGCCTCATGTTCACATTGATTGGAGTACTACTGACTGGCTACGGCGTGTTCAAAGCCGCCGATTCCGTCTCGCTGGGCCTTAACATCAATATGATCTGGGGCATCGTGCTCCTCGTGTTTGGCTCATTGATGTTGTTCGGAGCGATTCGCGGCAAGAACGACAAACCATAATCATTCGGCGGCTGCCGGTGTGACAACCACCACCGGTCGTTTGCCGAATCCTCCGCACATGAAAGCAACCGCCACTAAGAAACTGTTTGGGAAAACCCCCAGCGGAAAACTAGTCGACCTATTCACGCTGACCAACTCGCAGGGTCTCTGCGCCAAAATCACTAACTACGGTACGATCATCACCGAACTGCGGGTTCCTGACCGGCAGGGCCGCCTCGGCAACATCGTTCTGGGGTTCGATAATCTCCGGCAATACCTTGGCGGTAATCCCAGCTATTTGGGCTGCACGGTCGGTCGTGTGGCGAATCGCACGGCCAAAGGTCGTTTCCAACTCGACGGAAAAAAGTACAAATTGGCTGTCAACAACGGCCCGCATCATCTTCACGGTGGTGTCAGGGGCTTCGACAAGGTTTTGTGGTCGGCCGAGATTGTGAAGGGTAAGGAAGCCGCGGTGGCCTTTACCTACCTAAGTCGGGATGGGGAGGAGGGGTACCCCGGGAATCTTGACGTTACCGTGCTGATGACCCTTACCAGTGGCGACGAGCTTCGGATTTATTATACTGCCACTAGTGACCGCGCCACTCCAGTCAATCTGACCAACCATAGTTATTTCAACCTTGCCGGCGGCGGTAACGTTCTTGGTCACGAACTGAAGCTCGCCGCGAAAGCTTACATCCCAGTGGACACTACCTCGATTCCCACTGGCAAGCAGGTGCCAGTGGCTGGTACTCCGTTCGACTTTACCAAGAGAAAAACAATCGGCCGAGACTGGGCTCGGCTGACCGGAAAGCCCATTGGCTATGATCACAATTTCGTCCTCAATGGACGCGGGCAACGACTCGCGGCTTGTGCCACGGTCTACGAGAGGACTTTAGGACGGGTCATGGAGGTAAGGACCACTGAGCCTGGCGTGCAGGTCTATACAGGCAATTGGCTAGATGGAACGCAGTGCGGCCACGGCGGTATCTACTACACCCAGCACAGCGGTCTCTGTCTGGAGACCCAGCATTTTCCTGACTCCCTCCATCACCCAAGGTTTCCCTCTATCATTCTTCGTCCCGGACAAACCTACACCCAAACCACGACCTACAAATTCACCACCCGCTGAAAAAACCATATGAAAAAACTCCAAGACCTCGCATCCTTTGTTGCAGCTGAATTTCAAAAAAGCTACGGACGTCCGCCTCGCTGGATCGCGGCTGCCCCGGGCCGGGTGAACGTCATTGGCGAGCACACCGATTACAATGACGGCTTTGTCCTACCGATGGCTATCGAGTTTTATAGCGTGATGGCGGCAGATCGGCCGGTCGATGGTCGGGAGGTCATCACACTGCGCAGCACTTTAGAGCCCGAGGTGGCGACGATTGATCTTTCCCGGCCTGTCGTACCAGGTGTGCCGAAATGGGGAAATTACCCACGTGGCGTTGTCGCCGGCTTTCTGGCGCGCGGCATCCAACCAGGGGGCCTCGAAGTGCTCCTGCATTCTACCGTGCCGCTGGGCAGCGGCTTGAGCAGCAGCGCCGCTCTCGAGGTCTGCACTGCGACCCTGCTTGAAGCGGTCACTGGCTCGACTCTTGATCCCGTCGAAAAAGCGTTGCTCTGTCAAAAGGCCGAGCACGATTTTGCGGGTGTGCCCTGTGGCATCATGGATCAGTTTATTTCCGCACTGGGACGTGAAGGCCATCTTCTCCTGCTGGACTGCCGCACGCGGAAAACCGAGATCGTGCCTTTGCAGGACCCGTCCGTCGCACTGCTCATTATCAATACCAACGTGAAGCACGAGCTGAGCGGCGGCGAATACGCCGAGCGTCGGGCACAGTGCGAGGAAGCCGCAAGGAACCTCGGCGTAAAATCGCTCCGCGATGTGAACGTCGAGCAACTCGAAAAGGGAAAAAGTAAAATGAGGGATTTGGTCTACCGGCGAGCCCGTCACGTCATAGGGGAAATTAGCCGCACGGTCAGCGCGGTTGGAAGTGTGCGGCAATCCGATTGGCCCGCTGTGGGCCGGTTGATGTATGCGAGTCATGTGGCCCTGCGGGATGACTATGAGGTCAGCTGCCCGGAACTCGATGCGGTCGTGAAGATTGCCGAGTCGATTGGAGAGCAGGGGGGCGTCTATGGCTGCCGCATGACCGGCGGAGGCTTCGGTGGTTGCTGCGTGGCGCTGGTCAAAGCCAGTTCCGTAGATGGCATCACAAAAAAAATTGCTTCTGATTACAAAGTCAGAACAGGCATCACTGCCACGATCTTCTCCTCGCGCCCCGCCGCCGGAGCAACGGTTCTCAGGGGGTGAGTCCTATTACCTGCGGTCAATTTGAGCGCCAAGCGACTTGAGGCGCTCCTCGATGTGGCTAAAACCACGGTCGATCTGTGTGACATTACGGATTTCTGATTCGCCCTCAGCACAGAGGGCGGCAATAAGAAGCGCCATTCCTGCACGGATGTCCGGGCTGGCTAACTTAGCTCCTCGAAGCTTGTCAGAGCCAAGAATGACGGCCCGGTGAGGGTCACACAAAATGATCCGGGCGCCCATTTCGAGAAGCCCGTCTACAAAGAAGAGGCGCGACTCGAACAGCTTTTCGTGAATCAAGACCGTGCCCTTGCACTGTGTCGCTGTGACAAGGGCTACAGAGGTCATATCGGCTGGAAACCCAGGCCAAGGAGCGTCTGCAATATGTGGGACAGCACCCCCGAACTCTTTTTCAACTTCGAGGGACTGGTTCTTTGCCACGTGAATATCTTCGCCCTTGATTTCAGTTCGAATCCCTAACCGCGCAAAAGTCTGGAGAATCATTCGCATGTGTTGCGGGGCACTGTTGCGAATTGTAAGAGATCCTCCCGTTACAGCAGCTAAAGCGAGAAAAGATCCAGCTTCAAGATAGTCAGGTCCGATTCGGTGGGTAGCGCCATTCAGTGATTTGACTCCTTGAATGGTAAGGGTGTTCGTGCCGATTCCATTGATCTGCGCACCCATGGCATTGAGGAGATTTGCCAAGGCCTGAACATGGGGCTCACTGGCTGCGTTGTGAATGACCGTGGTTCCTTCTGCTAGTGATGCAGCGCAGAGGCCATTTTCTGTAGCAGTCACGGAAGCTTCATCTAGGAGAATGTCGGCCCCGCGGAGCTTTTTTGCCTGAATTTGTAATCCATTTTTTGACTCACTGATCTTTGCGCCTAGAGCGGCAAAGATTTGAAGATGGGTATCGAGGCGACGACGGCCGATTCGATCCCCGCCGGGTCGGGGTAGGGTGACTTCGCCTGTGCGGGCGAGAAGTGGACCAGCCAAAGTGACAGATCCTCGCAGACGTGAGCCTAGTTCTGGATGGATGGTAGATTTGGGATTGTCCTTGGCCTGAAGAGTTAGCGTGCGTCGTGTGGAGCAGGAGTCGGATTCCGATGTGGTTAAGCCGAGATCGTTAAGGATCTTTTCCATCAGTCGAACATCTTCAATTTGTGGAATATTCTGTAGGATGACGGGTTGATCGGTCATGCAGGCAGCAGCCATGAGGGGCATGGCCTCGTTCTTATTCCCTTGGGGTTCAATCACGCCTTGAATCGGTTTTCCCCCTTGAACGATGAACTTTGAGCCGTTGGATGTAGCCATATGCAGAAACTGCCTAGAACTATGGATAAGGGCAACCCTGTGAAGGGGGTTCTTTTTGGGATTTAGTCCTGGGGTTCCTTCGCTACTGTAAGTGACTTATGAAGGTTCCGATGCTCGATTTGGTGGCTGAACATGCTCCTTACCGGGGGGAGTTACTAGCAGCCTTTGAGCGTGTCTTGGATAGCGGGCGTTTTGTTTTGGGACCGGAAGTAGAGGCTTTTGAGCGCGAGATTGCCTCTTGGATTGGGGTTCCTCATGCTATTGGGGTTTCCAACGGCTCCGATGCCCTCCTGTTGGCCCTCCAGGCGGCGGGAGTTGGACCTGGGGATGAGGTTATCTGTCCCACTTATACATTTTTTGCCACAGCGGGAGCTGTAGCCCGTCTGGGTGGGGTGCCTGTCTTTGTGGATAGTGCGGAGTGCTGTTACAACCTGCGGGCGGATCAGGTAGCGGCCAAGATCGGACCAAAAACAAAAGCCATTATTGTCGTTCATCTATTTGGTCAGTGTGCCGATATGGATCCAATTTTGGTTGCAGCTAAAAAACATGGCATCCCGGTTATCGAGGACGCGGCACAGGCGTTGGGGGCAAAGGATATGGGCCGGCAGGGGGGCACCATGGTTACGTTGGTAACATTTTCATTTTTTCGGACAAAGAATCTTGTAGCGCTAGGGGTGGGTTGGCTCGTGACAACAAGCGATGCTGCTC
>JAPJNB010000202.1 GCA_026461385.1 Akkermansiaceae bacterium | reverse complement strand
TCTCTCACCGAGCAAGACTGTACGATCCAGCTCCAAGACACCGGTGAAAAAATCCTCAACTGGACCGGCCACGTTGGACGCACGTATTTCATTCAGTCGTCGCCGGATCTTATTCATTGGAGTTGGGCACCCAATATCGAGGCGGGGAAAAACCGGCCGATGAGTTATGAAGTCGAGTGCACAGCGGACAAAGGCTTCTTCCGCCTCAAATACACCGACCAGCCGACAACCGACCCCGACAATGACGATTTTGATGGCGACTCCATCAGCAATTACTATGAGGTCACCTACTACAACAGCGATCCGCTGGATTCGGATACGGACAATGATGGAATGCCGGATGGTTACGAAGTCACCTACTACTTCGACCTCAATTTTGATGAAGGCGGATACGATTACGACGGCGACGGCCTGACGAATCTCGGCGAATACAACGCTGGCACGGAACCCTATTATTCCGACACTGATGGTGACGGAATGAAGGACGGATTCGAGGTGAATTATTCACTCGACCCGCTAAGTGCCGCTGATGCCACTGACGACGAAGACAGCGATGGATTGAATAATTTATGGGAGTTCAAGTTGGGACTTAATCCGCTGCTCACGGATTCCAACAGTAACGGAATCAGCGACCCGCTTGAGGATCGGGACCAAGACGGACTGACGAACATCTCAGAATTGAGCACTCATCTTACGCTCCCCGACCAACCGGATACCGATGACGATGGGCTGAGTGACGGATGGGAAATTCTCTATGGCTACTTCGCCCTGGTGAACAACGAGACAGATGCAGACCAGACGAATGATCCAGATGACGATCCCGACAATGACGGACCCTTAAACAGTGCTGAAGACCAGATCGGAACAAATCCGAATAACGGGGATACCGATGGAGATGGCGTCAACGATTTCGTCGAAGATCAGGGTGGAAGCAATGCCACTGGTGCGGGTAGCACACCGAGCAATCCGGGTGGGACACCCGGAGGCCCGGCTTCGCCACCGCCGCCAACGATTCCCGTGCAGATACACTTTGGTGACCATAGCTGGAGCCATTCTGAAAAGTATCGAGTGTGGGTTGAGCCTCTTGAAGGCGATGCTAATACCCAAAAACGCTCCCGCTCGAATCGCAATTACGGTCAGACTCAGACAGAGACCTTCCATTTACCAGCAGGAGCCAAGTATAAGATCACCCTCACCCACATCGGCACCGCTCCGAATTACGACGACGATCCAAAGCCTGATTACGATTACACGCTGGAGTTCCCTTCCAATAGCACGGACGCAGCAATTAAGGCGATCCCAGAAGACACTGCTGGGATGCTTGGCGTGCATGGTGAGAGTGAAGATTTCTTTGCCGATGGCAAAGATGCCACACTCTACATCGCGTGGATGACATCTGAGACTTTTTCCACTGTGCCACAAGATCAGAAGCGCAAAAAATTAGGTGTGGGTGAAGAAGTGAGCATCAGGCTTAAACCTACGAGTCTGCCATCTCCGACCTGGACACTCACGGGCACGCCAGGAACATCTGCTTTAAATCCGCTGACGGGAAGCAGTACATTCTTTACGGCAGGGAAGCGTGCGTGCACGCCAACTACGGAAGCAATGATTCTTGGAGAGACAGTAAAGATTGATTTTAATGTCGTTCAACCGACTGGGGAGACGGCAACAAAGACATCGGATATGTCATTTGCTGCGGGAACTCAAGGTGTCGGAATGGAGTTGCAAATCACGACATTGCCGAACGATGTATCATTCTACAATGTTGAAGTTATCGAGGTGGATAAGGGAACCCAGAATGTAACCGAATTTTTCCTAGGATTTCCAGCAAACACCCTAACACATACACCAAATCCAAATTGGAGTCGATTAGATCAGGCAAACCAATGGAATGATTCCGCAAGTTTCAATGATTGGGGGTTCCCCAGTACATGGGCCTACGGAACCTACGAATGGGCGATTGAAGTACGCTGGCGTGTTTTTAATAAAGAAATTGGAGGACAAGGTGAATTTCTAGCGAATCGAACCCAAACGCACACCCTGCACGACAATACTGGAAGAAGCACGGAATCTAAAATGAACAAATCAGCCACACGCGCACCATGAAAACAATTATACATATAGTCACACCAGCTCAAGCATTTATATGCCTTATACTAATGTTGAGTAATTACCAGAATGCAAATTGTCAGGATATAAAATCCGTCGCTTTACTGACAGAGCTAGTTCAACGAGATAAAACAAACTCAGGAGGTTTCCCACCAGAAACTTTTGAAAAGGATTTGGAGAGTTTTAAGAATCTTATTAGTGAGAACGCCTTTGAACCAAAATTCGAAGCTCCTGTCGATATTAAAGTAGCCGAACCTGATCGAGCGGCTTTTATTATAGCAACTACCGAAGTTGCAGTTGCGATTCTTCGTTCCGAAGGCACAAGGCAATTGAATTTGAAGGCTAGCTCCTCCCCAGCAATAGTCGCAATTGAATTATTTTGGGAGAAGCTAAATAAAGCAATCGATCCTAACTGGAAAATGCTTTTTGTAACTGCGAATGTCAGACCCGCTCCAGGCACGCCAAACGCTGCTGCGGGAATGAACCCTGATGCAATTTCAGATCCGCTTTTAAGGGAAAAATACCTTGAGCTAATTAAGATAAATAGGGATAACAACTTAAAGAATGGGCAGCAACGAGCGCTTCGTGATTCAAGAGATAAGTTTCTCAGGGTCATCGCAGAACTTGTTTCAAAATCCGGAGAGGGATGGAGCAAAACAGATGCAGTAGTGCGCTTCGGTAAATATGAGGAATCAAAGAAGATTCTGGAGACGCACCTTAAGCAAAGCGAATAAAATCAAGAAACTAACAAGACGCTGCTGGACAACAGATGGGGTTAAGTGGCCCCGCCAAACGGAGCCAGAGCCATGTTGATGAAATGGGCTGGTCGTGAGAAGGGATTCACCCCGAAAATCGACCACGAACATGAAACGAAAAAGAAGACATCTGACCGCCGAATTCAAAGTCCGTGTGGCACTTGAAGCCCTCAAGGAAGAAAAAACCATCGAGCAGGTCGCCATCGATGAGGATGTCGCCCCAGCGCAAGTCAGTGCTTGGAAAAAGGAGTTGCAGGGTAGGCGTGGTCCCAAGCGCCTTTGATCAATTCAATTGCCCAGACAAACTGAAGACCGCCTCGCAGCTACAGGTCGATTCCATTTGCCAGACAATGTGAAGAGACCGTCGAGCCGATAAGGGAATCCCGATTCGAGGGGGATTCGGGTGGCATCCCAAACAATTGCCTAACCGAGTCATCGAGGCGCGGCCCGAAGCCAGCCCATCGCAACGGCGGCCTCTCCACCGGGCCTGCAAATTCATGAAACATCAACGATTGACTGATTTTAGTTTGACGAAAATCCGCTGAATCATTACATCACCGCCGTTAGTTATCTGACACCTTCCACTTCCCCTCGTACCAGCCTCCATGCTGGTTCGTTCCATACGTCATGCATCCTCCCGCAATCTACCTCCACCGATCAGAATTCGTCCCAACGCGGCGAATCCATCTTCTTTCGATGTCCTCTCGATCACGGCGCCCTTTCATCTGGAGGAACTCGCTCCCCAATTTCCAATCCCCTCG
>JAPJNB010000201.1 GCA_026461385.1 Akkermansiaceae bacterium | reverse complement strand
CGGTCTTCGAAGGAAAGGTCGCCGTAACCTCGCTCGCCAGCCAAGAAGAGAAAGTCATCGACGAAGGCGACGAAGTGTCGCTTGACGCAAACTCACCCAACTTGATCCCGCGGAAAATTCGCACGCACTCATTCCGCGGCTGGCCGGTCCTATTCGGAATCGTGAACACCGGCGGGCGGATTCGCTTCGGCTACCCGCAACCCAATCTCAATCCGGCCGATGTGACCGACAGCGAAAATATCGTGATCTTTCCGGAACGTTTCGCGACCAAGCTAAGGATGGATTACGCTGTGAGCATCACCGAGCCTGGCGATTACGGTCCCGAAGCAATCCTTGGTCAAAAAGCTGTCATGCAACCGGAAAAACGCCGCGTGAACACCTATCTTCTCCAATACCATCCGCCACAGACTAAAGCAGCGGGCCAGGAAGGACCGAAGCGATTCGTCGGCGAAGTGAGCTTTGACCGGCCAATCGTCGCGATTATCGCCGATGGAGAGCAACTCGCGGCCAGCGATCAGGCACTCGGCAAAAAACGTTTCGCTTACCCCCCCGGAGCGGAGCGTGCCCTGAGGAACGGCGACCATCTCTCGCTGAGCCTAGACCGTCGCACCCTTAAACTTGACTGGCAAGTGACACCGGGGAGCCAAAATGACCTGGGGCAAATCCGCGTCATCGTGGACGTGTCCGATCCACAGTCGATAAGGTGATCGCCTGCTTCACTTCGTTTTTCTCTCGCAGCTGTGACATTTCCCGCGCTGACCCCTACTACTAAGACATCCCTTTGATCCAAAATAATGAAAAAACTATTCACACTCACGCTGATCCTCCTCTTGCCTTTGTCCTACATGGCGAAGGCGGAGGATGAGAAAGCCTCCAAAAGACAGGCCGCACGCAAGGCAGCGGAAGCCACGCCAAAAGGCAAAGCCACTCCCGTTGCCTCTTTGCCCGTTAAGACGGGCCTTCGCCTGCCGAGCCTTTTTGGCGACCACATGATTTTGCAGCAGAACATGAAGAACACGATCTGGGGATGGGCCGACCCGAAAGAACAGATCACCGTCACGGCGAGTTGGGGTGCCTCGGCCTCGGCGCAAGCCAATGCGGACGGTGGGTGGAAGGTCCTCTTGGATACACCTGCATTCGGAACTGGGCATTCGCTGAAAATCACCGGCTCGAAGACCATTGAGATCAAGGATGTCGCAATTGGCGAAGTGTGGCTCTGCGCCGGGCAGTCCAACATGGGCTGGTCCACGGGCAATTCCGCCGAGGCGGAGCTGGAGGCGAATGTCAACCTGCCGAACTACCGTATCTTTAAATCCGGCCGCGAACACTGGCATGAGCCTTTGAAAGAGAAACGAGATCTTATGGGGCAATGGAAGACCTGCAATCCAGAGTCCGCCGCTGAGACTTCGGTCGTGGCGTATAACTTTGGCAAGAAACTCCACCTCGCCCTCAACGTGCCCGTCGGGATTATTCAGGAGGCTTACGCGGGCACGCCGATTGAAGGATGGATGCCGTGGGAGGTGCAGCAGGACATCGCACAATCGAAGGAGCAGAAAGCCGACATGGACAAAAGCGCAAAGCGGCAATTGGATGGCAAGGGCGAAAGCCGCGAAAAATCTCTCGCGGCCTTCAATCAAGAGATGACGGATTACAATAAGCAAGTGGCGGCGGGAGAGACGATGAAAAGCAAGAACCGGGAGCTTAAGCCCCCCTACATCAAGAAGCCCGCCGACCTGGGAAATCAGTATCCGGCCAACATCTTCAACGCCATGATCTATCCCGTCCGGCCTTATGGGATCAAAGGTGCCATCTGGTATCAGGGCGAGCGCAACTCTAAGACCGTGCCGCAAGCCGTTGCTTATGGCGAGCAACTGAAGCGACTCATCAGCTACTATCGCTCGTCATGGCACGAACTCTCCGGCGGCAACGTGGCAAAAGACTTCCCCTTCTTCTTCACGCAGTTGCCCAGTTGGGAGCCGCCGCAGACGCAACCCGTCGAGGGCGTCGAGGCCACCTGGTCGGTCAACCGCGAAGCGATGCGACTCGTCAGCATGGAGATGCCTCACACCGGCATGGCAGTCGGCATTGATTGCGGCGACCCGGTCGCCCTGCACCCCCAGAACAAGAAGCCCATCGGCATCCGCCACGCCTATCTCGCGCTCAAGGAAGTCTATGGTAAAGACATCGTCGCCAGCGGCCCGCGCTATCTCAGCCAGAAGATCGAAGGCAAAAAAATCACGCTCGAGTTCGACAGCACCGGGAGCGGCATGATGCCCGCCAAACCCGGCAGGCTGGATGCCTTCGCCATCGCCGGAGCGGATAAAAAATGGCATTGGGCCGATGCCGAGATCGCTGGAAACAAGGTGATCGTTTCATCCAAGGACGTGCCGACTCCTGTGGCCGTCCGCTACGCCTGGGCGATGAATCCCTCGCAGCGCAATCTGCTCTACAACAAGGAAGGTATTCCCGCCTCGCCGTTCCGCACCGACAGCTGGCCGCTCTTCGATCCCAACGATCCCGCCGTGCGCGTGGAGAAACCCGAAAAGACCGACGAAGCCCTGGACGCCAAGCGGAACTTCAAGGACTGGTTTCGCCCGCCGATGACACAGTGATCCTCAGGCCCCTACCGAACCCCACCTTACGATGAAAATCGCATCCACCCTCCTGGCCGCCTTGCTCCTATCGTCGCTCGCGTCGCTTCGCGCCGCGGAACCTCCGCTCAACATCCTGCTCATCACCGCTGACGACCTCGGCAATGAGGTCATGGACTTTCTGGACGGCAAAGTAGCGAACGTCACTCCGAACCTGAGCAAGCTCGCAACCCAAAGCCTTAGTTTCCAGCATGGCTTCGTCAATAACGCCATCTGTTGCCCAAGTCGTAGCATCATCGCCACAGGACGCTATGGTCATAATAGCGGACTCTTCGGCTTCAACAAACTGCCTAAACCCATCCCCACCGTCTTCGGTACTTTTAAGGATGCAGGCTACCTCACCGGAGTGCTGGGCAAAGTCAGCCACTCGACCCCAGATCCCAGTTTCAAGTGGGACTTTGTGCATGACTATGCGGAGCTAGGCGCCGGCCGCAGCCCGAAGAAATACCATGACTATGCGGAAGAGTTTTTCGCCCGGAGCAGAAGCCAGAAAAAGCCGTTCTACTTCATGGTGAATTCGCATGACCCCCATCGCCCTTTCTACGATCCGGAAGGCAAAAAGAAAAACGGTGAAGAAGTGCCCTCCCGCCTCTTTAAGCCAGAAGAAGTCATCGTCCCTCCTTACCTTCCCGACCTGCCGAAAGTCCGCATCGAATATTCACACTACTTGAACTCGGTCCGCCGATTGGATGACACTGTCGGCCGTGTGCTCCAAGCGCTCGAAGATTCAGGCCTAGCGGGCAATACGATGGTGGTCTTCATCACGGACAACGGTTCGTCGTTCCCCTTCGCCAAGGCTAACACCTACGTGGCGAGCAATCGAACGCCGATGCTCGTGCGCTGGCCCGGAGTGACCAAGGCCGGCGTCTCGGACAAGTCGCATTTCGTCTCAGAGGT
>JAPJNB010000200.1 GCA_026461385.1 Akkermansiaceae bacterium | reverse complement strand
TTCTCAAAAACAAATCCTCTCGGGTCGTACTCGATGCCGGAATGCACCCGAAACACGAGGGCGCGGAAGCGGTGCCCCATTATGAGTTTCTCGAATCGGGCTCGGCGGACTCGATTATCATCACTCACTCCCACCTCGATCACGTCGGAACCTTGCCGGTCTTCTTGCAAGGACAGCCGCAGGCAAAGGTTTTCCTGTCTCCCGAAACCGCCGAACTGGCATCGGCCATGCTCCACAATTCGGTGAATGTCATGCAATCGAAGCGGATCGAACACGGAATCTCCGAATATCCACTCTTCGAACACCGCGAGTTGGACGAAATCGAGGAAAACTTCGAAACCCGCAACATCGAGCGCATGTTCGACCTCGACCCCGCCGGCTCGATGCGGGCCACCTTCCACGATGCGGGCCACATTCTCGGCTCAGTCGGAGTGACGATCGAGGCAGAAGGGAAAAAGATATTTTACACTGGCGATGTAAATTTCGAACACAGCACGCTGCAAAAAGGCGCGCTTTTTCCTGAGACCACCGTCGATGCATTGATTGTCGAGACCACGCGCGGCGAACAAGCTCGCGATCCAAGCTACGATCGTCAGTCGGAAGAGGACGCATTCGCCGAGGCAATCAAAGGAGTCATCGAACGCAAAGGCTCCGTGCTGATCCCCGTCTTCGCGATGGGGAAAACGCAAGAGGTGCTCGGGATGCTTCACCGTTTCAAAAAGGAGGGTCTGATCCCGAAGCACACTCCAGTTTACATCGGCGGGCTCAGCACCAAGATGACCCAAGTTTACGACCGCTTCAGCACCACTTCGCGCCGCCACTTGCCAAATTTCCGTTTCCTCAAGGACATGGAACTCGAAGCAGGCAGCAAAAAACGCAAAGGACCCATTCCATTTCACCCAGGTTGCATCTACGCACTTTCGAGCGGCATGATGTCCGAAAAAACCGTCTCGAACAGCTTTGCTCGCCAAGGAGTTTTGGAAAATGCCAAACACGGGTTGTTCTTCGTCGGCTATGCTGACCCCGAGACACCGGGCGGAAAAATCCGCATGGCGAAACCAGGTGATCCCGTGGTCCTCGATCCGGCACACCCTGCGGTTCCGCTCAATTGTGAAATGCGCATCTTCGATTTCAGCGGCCACTCAACCCGAGATGCCATCGCCGATTACATCGTCAAGGTGGCCCCAAAGAAAACCTTCCTGGTCCACGGAGATGATGGTGCGGTGGAATGGTTCCGCCAAGAAATCCAACGCCGCCTCCCGAACACCGAGGTGATCGTGCCGGCACCAGGCGTCGAATATGTGATCTAATGCGCCGCCCGTGCTGGGAACGCGAGGCTAAGCACCATCGTCAGGAAAAAATTTACGATTAGAATCGCGAGCGACGAGTAGACCATCGCCCGCGTGGTTCCACGCCCGACCCCGACCGCTCCCTGCTCGGCCTTCAAGCCTTGGTGACATGACATGATCACAATCAGGATCCCAAACACCACGCCTTTAATCATCGCAATCGACACGTCCGTGCCGTCGGTGTGTCGGTTCATTTGATACATCCAATAGGCGCCATTGACGTGAAACGTCGCTGTTCCAACCATCAGCGAAGCCCCAATCCCAAAGGCTGCTGACTCGGCGATCAACAATGGCATGGCAACCAGCATGGCCAAAAATCGCGGCGTGACGAGATAGTCGATCGGATGCACCCCCATCGACCGCAGCGCATCGATTTGCTCAGTCACCTTCATGGTCCCGATCTCCGCAGCCATCGCCGCCCCCACGCGCCCCGCCAACATCAACGCGGTCACCGATGGCCCCAACTCCCGCAGCATCGCGATGCTCACCAATGGCCCGCCCCCGGTCTCCATGTGCAGCGGCTTAAACTGAAACAATGCCTGCGCCGCCAGCACAGCTCCCGTAAAGGCACCGGTCAAAATCACCACCGATTGAGAACGAAAACCGGTTTCCACCAACTGCTCGAGCACGATCCGCCCACGGATTTTCCCATTGAAAAAGGAGTCAAAAATCTCCTCCACCAGCCGACCCAACTCGCCGAGGTAGACCAAGAATCCCAACATGCTACGCCCAAGAAACAAAATCACCCCTACATCATG
This sequence comes from Akkermansiaceae bacterium, assembly GCA_026461385.1. Lineage (GTDB taxonomy): Bacteria > Verrucomicrobiota > Verrucomicrobiia > Verrucomicrobiales > Akkermansiaceae > Luteolibacter. Next base: position 10,017 of record JAPJNB010000200.1, on the reverse strand, counting down.
CCCTATAAATTCTCATTGGCAATGAAGTTGACCAGCGGAACATCACAACGCTAAGTGGTGCGGACATCATTTCCTGTCGCTCAACCAAATCTTCATCATGACTGAAACACTCGCTCTCTTTTCCAAGGCCCTACCCCAGTTGGCCGTCCTCGCCGCCGTCTGCATTTACATCGGTTGGTCCATGCGCGGCCCCGGCAAAAAAGCGACCCCTGCCAAGCCACCCGTCGCCAACGACAAACCACAGGGCGAACGCTCGAAAAATCTGGAGGCTTCACTCGAAAAAACCAAAGCCGCCCTCAAATCGACCAAGGCCGAACTCGAGGCCCTCCAATCGGCCTCGGTCGCAAAGTCCACTTTCGATTCGGCCAAATCCGAACTCGTTGCAGCACGCAATTCACTGGAATCCGAGGCCAAACGAATCTCGGTCCTCGAGGCCGACCTCAAAAAAGCCCAAGACACGCTCAAAACACTCAATACGCGGTTGAATGAGGGCGAAAAGGCCCAAAAAGACCGCAATTTCTCGCTCGAAAACGAACTTTCCAAAACTCGCGAGCAACTGGCGATCCTCCAAAACCGCTCGGACGAAACCTCACCTCTCGAAAGCGAAATCGAACGCTTGCGCGAGTCGCTCGCCGTTTCAACTCGCTACGCCGGCGAAATGCGCAAACGCGAGGCTGCCGCGATCGAAGCACTCGAAAAGGCCGAAACAAAAATCGCCAACCTCAGCGACCCATCGCGCCCCGCCACACCGACTCCAGCGCGCGGGATCGACCCCGTCGGCGACTCGGATCGCATCGCTGCCGCCAAGGCCGAGGTCATCCGCCTCGTGGAAATGAACAAACAACGCGAAATCCCTGCCCCAGAACCCACTTTTGAAACCCCAGAGCACGTTCAGGAAACCCCAGCACCTGTTGAGACGATCCCTGAAGTCGAGGCCATCGCAGAGAGCGCCGTGGAATCCACGCCAGAAGCCACCACTATTGAGGAATCGCAGGCTGAGGAAGCTCCCGGCAACGCTCCGGTAACCGCCTAACGGATTTCACCGAAGCGCTGCGCCAAAGTCTGCTTCCGGAATTCAAAAATCGTCCTCAGCTTCGCACGAACGAAAACCGCGTGGGCAATCGCCCCAAACGGGCCGAACCCGAGCCCGTAATGAACGAGGTCACGCATGAGCACCCCACCCGGGATTTCCTCAAACGTGTGGCGGTGATGCCAAAATTTGTACGGCCCGAACCGCTGTTCATCGACAAACGCGTGCCCCTCCTTCACCGACTTGATCTCCGTGACCCATGGCACCCAAAGCCCCGGAAAAATCATCACTTTGTAGGTGATGATCTGCCCCTCATACATCGACTCGCCCGGCAGGCTGACGATCTTAAACCCAAGGTCACCGGGCGTGATCTCATCAAGATTCCTCGGCGAGGAAAAAAATTGCCAAGCTTCCTCCAGCGAAATCGGCAGCCGTTGTTCTTGTTCAAGAGTGTGAATCGTCATAAATCGCCCAAAAGTCGGTGCGAATCCCTTGGTACGCAAGCTCAGGATTTTCTCAAGTTCCTTGTGTCGGGCACCCGCATCCGCTAATCCTTCCGCATGGACTTTGAAACATTAAACTCATGGGCGAGCGAGGAACTGGAAGCCCTTTTGAAGGTCCTGCCGCAGGACATCCAAGATGCCGCAGGAAAAGTCTCGATTTCATTCGAGGAAAAACCTGGCCAAGGATCCTCCGACGACCAACTGGACGGCGACGAGCTCGGGGTTTTTGAGGGACCCGCCGCAATGGACGAAGCGGAAGCTGGCGAACTCCCGCGCATCCGCCTCTTCCTCAACAACCTCTGGGAATGGACTGACGAGGAAGAGCACGACTACCGCGACGAGGTCGGCACCACCTTCCTCCACGAACTCGGCCATTACCTGGGTTGGGACGAGGAAGACCTCGCCAATCGCGGCCTCGAATGAAAATTCACCATTCAAACCGGATACGGCTTGGATGCTCGCCCAAGATCGTCCATCTTCTAACCCGTCATGCGCTTTTCTGGCACCTACACCGCACTCATCACTCCGTTTCGCGACGGTAAAATCGACGTTTCAGCCTTCCAAGCGCTCATCGAGCGCCAAATCGCTGCAGGCATCGACGGCATCGTCCCGGTCGGAACCACCGGAGAATCGCCGACACTCGACAGCGACGAGCACATCGAGGTGATCCGCCTCGCCGTCGAGTTCGCCGCCGGCCGCTGCCAGGTCGTCGCAGGGTCAGGCGCCAACGCAACCGCCGAGGCCATCGAGCTCACGGAAGCCGCAGAAGCTGCCGGCGCGACGGGCTCACTCCAAGTCTGCCCATACTACAACAAGCCTTCACAAGAAGGTCTCTACCTTCATTTCAAGGCGATCGCGGAATCGACTCACCTGCCCATCATGCTCTACAGCGTGCCAGGGCGCTCTTCGATCGAAATCGCTCCGGAAACCGCTGCCCGCCTCGCCGCAGATTGCCCAACCATCACCGCAATCAAGGAAGCCGGTGGCTCGGTCGACCGCGTCAACCAACTGGTCCAAACGCTCCCCGCTGACTTCGCCATTCTTTCGGGCGATGACCCACTCACCCTGCCGTTCATTTCTTGCGGAGCCACCGGATTGGTATCCGTCGCATCCAACCTCATCCCCGAAGCAATCGTGGCCCTCGTCAAGGCCTGCCTCGCCGGAAATTTCCCCGAGGCCCTCGCTCTCCAAAAACAATTCTATCCGCTCATGCGCGGCTTGATGTCGCTGGACGTGAACCCTGTTCCCATCAAAACCGCAGTCGCCCTCCAAGGCCATTGCTCTGACGAACTCCGCCTGCCCCTCGCCCCACTCAGCCGCGAAAATACCGCCAAACTCACCGCACTTCTTCAGTCGTACCAATTGCTCTAACAAGCGAACCACCTGATCCACCTCTCACCAATACCTACCTCATGCCTACTCCCAAACTCTTTGCCCCAGGACCCGTCGACGTCTCGAAAGAAACCTTCGCCGCAATGTGCCACCCAATGATCGGCCACCGCGGATCGGACTTCGAGGCCTTGTACGCATCCCTCCAACCGGGTCTCCAAGAAATTTTTGGCACCAGCCGCCCGGTTTTTCTCTCCACCTCGTCCGCATGGGGCGTGATGGAAGGGGCACTCCGCAACCTTGCCCGCAAAAAAGTCCTCTGCCTCTGCTGCGGCGCGTTCTCGGATAAATGGCTCGATGTCGCGAAAAAGTGCGGATTCGAGGCCGAGGCGGTCCAAGTCGAATGGGGCCAAGCCATCGACCCCGAAGCGGTGCGCGCCAAACTCGCAGAGGGTGGATTCGACACCGTCACGTTCATCCATTCGGAAACCTCAACGGGTGTGCTCAACGATCTAGCCGGCATTACAAAAGTGGTGAAATCTTTCCCCGATACCATGCTCATCGTCGACACGGTTTCTTCGCTCTCAACCGTCCCAATAAATATGGACACTCATGGCATCGACGTGATGCTCGCTGGCGTCCAAAAAGCACTCGCCCTCCCTCCCGGCCTCGCGGTTTTCGCCGTCTCCGAAGCCGGCATGGAGCGTGCCAAAAGCAATTCAAACCGCGGCTACTACTTTGACTTCCTTGAGTTCGCCAAAAACGCCGCAGTCAACAATACCCCGTCAACCCCAGCGATTTCGATCCTCTTCGGCCTGCAACACATCCTCAGCGAGATCGCGAAGGAAGGCTTCGGCCAACGCCAAGAACGCCACGCAAAAACCAACGCAATGATCGCCGCCTGGGGCGCACGGCGCGGCTTCGAACTCTTTGCTCCCGAAGGCCGACGCTCATTCGCACTCACTTGCTTCAAAACTCCCGATGGCTTCGATCTCTCTGGATTCATCAAAAACCTTAAAAATAAGCATAAATTCCTTATCAACGGTGGCTACGGCAAAATCAAGGGTCTCACCTTCCGGATCTCAAACATGGGCAACGAAACCGAAGCATCCATGCAGGAACTCATCGATGCCATGGACGATGTCCTCGGCTGAGCCGACTCGATCCCTCGCCCATCCGACCAAAATCTCACCAATCCCCGACTTCTGCATTGATTTCGATGCAGAGCCCGCTTTGATCGCTCTTCACGCCTCGCAAATTTACACACCATGTCCGCAGACCTCCAACAATCGTCCGTCCCGCTCGCTGAAATTTCTCAGGGACCCAATGCATTTGAGGCATTTCTCGACCGAAATCAGAAAAACATCGTGATCTTTGCGATCGCTCTCGCAGTCGCAGGAGTCGCCACGGTCGTTTACCGCGGTGTCGAAACCAGCCGCCAACAAACGGCTGGGGCCTCACTCACGAAAGCCGAGAATCTCGCCTCCCTGCAATCGGTCGTCACGGACCACCCGAACACGCTCGCTGCAGGTAGCGCAATGGTTCTTCTCGCCGACAGCCAGTGGGCAGCCGGAAAAGGTGATGAATCCATCGCAACGCTTGAGAAATTCATCAAGGAATCCTCCACGCACCCCGCAATTTTGACCGCAAAAGCCAGCTTGGGCTCAAAATTGATGGCTCAAGGGAAAACTGGCGATGCCACAAAAATCTTCGAGGCACTCGCGTCAGACCCTGAAGCCGCATTCATCGCACCATTTGCCCTCATTTCCCTTGGCGACATCGCAAAAAATGCCGGTGACCTCGCAAAGGCAGAAGCATCCTACAACAAAGTGAAAACCGACTTCGCCGACAGCAGCTTCGCAGAAACTGCCAATCGTCGCACCGCAACACTCAAGACCAAGGCCCCCACCGAAATCGAGCCTCCACCGGCTCCACCAAAGTCCCCATCCCCTCCCGCCGCCCCTCCCTCCAACCCTTTTCAGCCCCCAGCGAAAACCGCTCCCGAAAAGTGACCCTTGAATCAATTTGACATTTTAGAACCTACAACCATTCTTCCAAGTCGTGTTTAAAAAAGTAATCGGCCAAGACAATAGCGAGTCCCAGCGATCCGCTCCTCCACTTCCTGAAACCCGCCGCGCAGAAATAACTCCTGCGCCAGCATATGGCGCGGGCCAGATGGCTCCTCCCGCACGCCCAGCGCCCACCGCAAACCGCAACATCCTCTCGTCGGACGTCGAAATCAAAGGCACCGTGAAGTTTAGCAACGACCTCGTCGTCGATGGCAAAATCGACGGGGAAATCACCTCGGACGGCAACCTGACCGTCGGTGAAAACGCTCGCATCAAAGCGGAAATCAGAACCGCTTCCATCATCGTTTATGGAAAAGTCCAGGGCAACCTGACCGCAACCGACCGCGTCGAGCTGAAGTCCAGCGCTGAAGTCGTCGGCGACATCAAGGCCAAGACTCTCGCCATCGAGGCCGGTGCTATTTTTGTCGGCAAATCCACCGTAGGAACGCCTGTCTCAACGGTACAGCCGACTATCACACCCGCTCCGACCACCCAGCCCGCAAAACCGGCACCTGAAGCCCCGAAACAAGGGACCCTCAGTGGTACCATTTCCTAATTTGTTGAGGCATTACGCTCTAAAATCTCATCCGCACCACCATGGCTGATGAGTTAACTCGCCAGCGCATTGAACTGGCTTGTCCCGAGTGTGGGAACATTCAAATCGAGCCGGCATTGGTCATCTCGACCCATTGTCGTGCGTGTCGCGCCCACTTCCAAGTCCGTGATGGCAAGGGTGTGCCGCGAACCGTCCAAACGGCGCGCTTTGCAAGCCCATGCTTGGATTCAGACGCCGAAAGCTCGGTCCTCCCACCATTGGCCAGCCCCAAGCTGACACTGCGCAAAGGACCTAGCCTGCCAGCACCGCGGTCATTGCTGATGCGGATCCTCAATCCAACGAAACCACAAAGAACGATCTCTTGCTTCAACTGCGCCCATGCGTTTGAAACCTCAGGCGATGCGCAATCGACCCAGTGCCCAAAATGCAGCGGTTATGTGAGCCTCTTGAACTACGAAATCCACGAGCGCTGGAACCGCTTCGTCGAGACCTGCGGCAACATCGTGATCCAAAAATCAGGCGCGGTCACCGGCGCCACCCTGCGCTGCCATCATCTCACCATTTTCGGCACCTTCGCAGGCACCGCCGAGTGCTCCGGCGACCTCATCATCCGCAGCAGTGGGAAAATCATCGGTGACATCCGCTGCCAAACCCTTCGCGTCGAAAAAAAATCCCGCGTCGAGTTCCTCCACCCAGTGATCGCAACTTCTGCCTCAATCGACGGCAACGTCCGCGGCCAAATCTCTTGCACGGGAACCGTAACCCTCGAAAAAAGAGCACACCTCCAAGGACTCGTTCGCACTTCTTCCCTCATCGTTAAATCCGGGGCAAAACACACCGGCTCGATCGAAATGATCAAGCCATCCTCGTAATTCTAACAGACGAACATCATTGAAGCAGCTCACCCAAACCGAACCGACCCATGCCTGACACCCTCGACCTCAAGGAGGAGATCCTCGCTCTCAAGAAAGCCAGAAACGCTGTCATTCTTGCCCACAACTACCAAACGGGCGACATTCAAGACGTGGCCGATTATGTCGGAGACTCACTCGGACTGGCCTATCACGCCAAGGCAACCGACGCGGATGTGATCGTGTTCTGCGGCGTCCATTTCATGGCAGAAACTGCCAAAATTGTGAACCCCAGCAAAATCGTAGTCCTTCCAGACGCCGATGCAGGCTGCTCGCTCGAGCAATCATGTCCCGCAGAGCAACTCAAGGCATTCCTCGATGCCAATTCCGAAAAGAACTACTACGTCATCGCATATATCAATTGCTCTGGTGCGGTGAAGGCACTCTGCGACGTGATTTGCACCTCGGGAAACGCGGTGAAAATCGTCAACCTCGCCCCCAAAGAGCGGCCGATTCTTTTCGTGCCCGATGAAAACCTCGGCGCTTGGGTGATGGAACAAACAGGCCGTAAAATGGACCTCTGGAAGGGCAACTGCTACGTACACGTCGAGTTTACCCGTGACTCAATCAATCGAATCAAATCGGAATACCCAAATGCGCTCGTGGTCGCGCACCCCGAGTGCACCCAAGCGGTCCGCCTGCTCGCCGATGAGGTCTGCTCGACGGAAAAAATGATCACTTACTGCAAGAACGCTCCGGTCAAGGACATCATCGTCGTAACCGAAAGCGGCATGCTGCACCGCCTGCGCAAGGAGTGCCCCGAAAAAAATCTCATTGCGGGTCCTACCGACCGCTGCGCATGCGCGGACTGCCGCTACATGAAAATGAACACCCTCCAAAAACTGCGCGATTGCCTAGACATCCTGCAACCTCGCGTGGAGATGGAGGAACCCATCCGCGCCCGCGCAGAGGCACCGCTCCTTCGGATGTTAGAGCAGTCAAAGTAGTGCTCACCACCCTCGCGAATCTACCACCTTTCTGAGAGGTCATGGTTCTGTGATTTTCAACCCAAAATCCAATTCCACTCGCACCACGACTCGCATCACAGGGGATGCCAGTCCGCATACAGATTTAAGATTCCCATTTGCCCACGCTGCTGGTATGATTTAATCATCATGCCCGAAGCCTTACGCGCTGCCATCCGCGACGTCGTTGATTTCCCCAAACCGGGAATCATCTTTAAGGATATCACGCCCATTCTCGCAGATGCAAAATTATTCCACCAATCGATCTCCCTGCTCTGCGAAACTGCAGGTGGACGCGTCATCGATAAAGTCGTCGGAATCGATGCGCGAGGCTTCATCTTTGCCGCAGCCGTGGCGGATCGTCTCGGCGCAGGCTTCGTTCCCATCCGGAAAAAAGGCAAACTTCCATGGAAAACTCTCCAAACCGCTTACTCACTTGAATACGGCGAATCCATCGTGGAACTCCACGAGGATGCCATCCAACCCGGTGAATCCATTCTACTAGTCGATGACCTCCTCGCGACCGGTGGCACCGCCGGCGCGGCCCTTAAACTTCTCGATGAACTCGGCGCCAACGTCGTGGGAGTTTCAGTCTTGATCGAACTCGCATTTCTTGATGGCCGCGCAAAGCTAGAGCCTCATCCCGTACACACCATCTTATCGTATTAGATCCGATCGATCAGAATAAGAATCTAACATGAATTCTAATAGTCTAATTGCCCTCTCACTCTTCAATCTTTAACGCGTCAACCTTTACCATCCATTCATCATGTCTTGGCAATCCTATCAACAACACCTTCTTCGCTACCCTCAATACGGTTTCTCACTCGACCTTTCGCTAATGGGTATCGAAGCCGGACCAATCGCCACCTTGCAACCAAGGATCGCCAGAGCATTTTCCGACATGGAGGCACTGGAAGCAGGAGCCATTGCCAATCCCGACGAAGGACGCATGGTCGGACACTATTGGCTGCGCAACCCAAACCTTGCACCCACTGAAGCTCTAAAACGTGCCATCACCGAGCCGCTAGTCGACCTGAAGCAGTTTGCAAAAAAAATTCACACCGGGGAAATCTCCCCACCCACTGGCGGCCATTTCAAACAAGTGCTCCTCATTGGCATCGGCGGCTCAGCGCTCGGTCCACAACTGGTCTCGGAAGCCATCGGCCAAAACGCAAGCTTGCCACTCTACTTTTTCGACAACACCGACCCAGCTGGCATGGATGCGGTCACCGCCAAGCTTGCCACCGTCGGACTCGCAAAAACCCTCACCCTCGTCATCTCAAAATCAGGCGGCACCGCAGAGACGCGGAATGGAATGTTAGAAGCAAAGGCTGCCTACGAATCTGCAGGCCTCGACTTCGGGCGCCACTGCGCCGCTGTTACGGGTGCCGGATCCAAACTGGACCTCTACGCCGTACAGCACCAATTCATCGCACGATTCCCCATGGAAGACTGGATTGGTGGACGGACGTCGGTCCTCTCGACCGTCGGCCTTGTCCCAGCCGCACTTCAAGGACTCGACATCGACTCCCTGCTCGCTGGCGCTGCTGCCATGGATGCCGAAACACGAAAAAAAGACACCTCTCACAACGCTGCCATGCAGCTAGCGATAGCCTGGTACAGCGCCGCCAATGGCAAGGGCGAGAAGGACATGGTGGTTCTCCCCTACAAGGACTCTCTCGTACTATTCTCAAAATACCTCCAGCAGCTCGTGATGGAGTCCCTGGGCAAAGCACGCGATCTCGACGACAACTTGGTCCACCAAGGGCTCGCCGTTTATGGCAACAAAGGGTCCACTGACCAGCACGCCTACGTCCAACAGCTACGAGACGGCGTAGACAATTTCTTCGTTTCGTTCCTTGAAGTCCGCAAAGGGCGTGCTGGACATAGCATCGAGGTAGAACCAAGTACGACCACCGCGGACTACCTCCAAGGCTTCTTGCGAGGAACTCGCAAGGCGCTCCATGAGTCGGGACGCAAGTCGCTTACCATCTCGATCCCCGAGGTTACTCCTTTCCACCTCGGCCTACTCATCGCCCTCTTCGAGCGCGCCGTTTCATTCTACGCTTCACTGGTGAACATCAATGCATACCACCAGCCCGGGGTTGAAGCAGGCAAGAAAGCTGCTGGCGCGTTTCTCGCCACGCTTAGCCAAGTTCGCAAGCAACTCAGCACCGAAGCCAAAACTGCACCCGAAGTGGCGACTGCCATTCAGGCCGATCCCGAAGACGTCTATCACTGCCTCACTCACCTCGCAGCGAATGGCGAGGCGCAGGCAAGCATCGGTTTAACACCAGCGGATGACCGCTTCAACGCATCGTCACCCACCCCCAAAAAATCCTAACTTGAGACATTGAAATCCACCATGGTCTCCTGAATTCTAAAATAATGCGCATCGTCATTCCCGCCTTCATGGTGCATTAACCCGAAATCCGAAGTTAGATCATTTTTCGGTTACGCGGCGCACGGTTTTGTGGCTGATGCCCCGTTTATCACCCCGTCTCCTGATGGCTCTGGCGGCAACTTCGGCGAAGTTGCTCCTCGCCATTGCAAAATATGATCAATGAGCCTAAAAAGGAAAATGGCCGTGTTCGTGGAGCGCCTCTGAGTGAGGCGTTTGATTTCGAGGGCCGGTGGTCGCTAGCGAGTCT
>JAPJNB010000199.1 GCA_026461385.1 Akkermansiaceae bacterium | reverse complement strand
CCTCTCATCCGCCTGCATGATCCCCTCCGCAGAAACGAACTCGGTCACCATCACATCTGCCCCCAATTCCTTGCAAATCTGCCGAAAAATCACATCGGTCACCCCCGCCATCGGCGCGAGATACAACGGGAATCGACCCTCTGAAAACCAAGGAAGCACGGGCCGACGCTAGCCACGAAATTCGAAACAAAAAATCTAAATTCTGAAAAATCGAATCAGCCAATCGGCCGAAGAGAGCTCGTTAGTAAAAATGATCCAGACAAGACCCGCTTTGAGAGCTATAGTGTAACATTGCCCCCACTTCCCAACGGCCATCAGCGCCCGTTTCACCCTCCACCCCCTATTCCCATGAATGCCCCCCGCATCGCCTTGCTTGGCTCCTTGATCCTCTCCTTTCTCGCTCTTCTGTTTGCATCTAGTGAGGACGAATACGTCGCAGGAGAGGCTTTGGTCACGTTTAAGCCGAATGTCCCAAGCATCACCGCAACCACCACGCTGAACAAGAATTCCATCGAGTTGGCGGAAACCTACGACAAGATATCGATGCACCAACAGCGCGTGGTCGGCCTAGTCCGCAACCGACAAATGACCACCCCCCAATTGATCCAAACCCTGAAGGCCGACCCCAATGTCGAGACCGCAGAGCCAAACTACATTCGCCACGTCTTCGCCCCGCCGCCCAATGACACCGATTTCTCAAAACTCTGGGGCTTGCTCAATACGGGCCAAGGGGTCAATGGCACGACGGGAACCAGTGGCGCAGACATCAATTTCATCCCCGCATGGAAACGCTCGAGGCAAACCACCAATGGCGTGGTCGTTGGAATCGTCGACACGGGAATCGATCTAACACATCCTGATCTAACAGCAAATATCTGGGTCAACCCCGGAGAGATTCCGGGCAATGGAATCGACGACGATGGCGACGGCTACATCGATGACGTCAACGGCTACAATTTCGCAAACGGAAATGGCTCGGTCACGGATTCAGGTTACCATGGTACCCACGTGGCGGGAACGGCGGGCGCGATCGGAAAAAACCACGCAGGGGTGATCGGCGTGAATGACCACGCCAAAATCTTACCTCTCAAAGTTTCTTCGGACGGCAACTCGATGACTACCTCGGCGATCATCGCAGCCTACAACTACGCGATCACCCTCAAACAACGAGGCGTAAACATCGTCGCGCTGAATGCATCGTTCGGAGGCGGTTCACCGACCACCGCCGATCAAAACGCGATTGCCGCCCTCGCCAGCGCGGGCATTGTCCTCTGCGCCGCCGCAGGAAATAGTGCCACCAACAACGACAGCGCTCCGTTCTACCCCGCAAGCTATCCCGCGACCAATATCATTTCCGTCGCGGCGTTCGACCAAAACTATGGGCTCTCAAGCTTTTCAAACTATGGACTCACCACCGTGGACCTTGCCGCACCCGGCACGAACATTTATTCAACGGAACCACTCAGCATGGTCACCGCGAGGATCTCAAGCATCACCGTAGGAACGTCCAACTACCAGACAAAGCCTCTAACATACTCTGGCACCACACCCGCAACCGGCCTAACCGCAAACATCCGATCGTGCGGGCTCGGTAACCCTGCCGACTTCCCCTCGAACGTGCGAGGCAACATCGCTCTCATCCAACGCGGCACGCTCGATTTCTCGGTCAAGGTCACCAATGCAATGAACGCTGGCGCGATCGCTGCGATCATTTATGACAACACTGGCAACTCACTGGACGCAGTCACCTGGACGCTCAGCACCGCAGGCGCATGGATCCCATCCATGCAGGTCACCCAGGCCGATGGGGCCAGTCTACTCACCAAACTTAGCTTCAGCGGCAATGTACTCAGCACGCCGGATCCAACACTGGCCTATCAATTTCTCAACGGAACCTCGATGGCCACGCCTCATGTCACCGCAGCGGTAGCCTTCGCCGCCATGAACTTTCCCACGGATTCTCTCAGCCAACGCATCGCTCGGATTCTCACGCACACCACCCCCACCCCGAGCCTCTCAGGAAAAATGACCACCGGCGGCCGCTTGAACCTCCTTGGAATCGTCGACACCGACAACGACGGCCTACCGGACTGGTGGGAAATCGACTATTTTGGCAACCTAACAAAAACCGGAACGCAGGACAGCGATGGCGACCGCTTCAATAACCTCGCAGAATTCCTCAGCGGCACCTCCCCCACCAACCCAAGCAGCTACCTCGCCATCACCGAATCCTTCAGAGGCACCGGTGCCGCCGCGAACCATTTCACGATCGGATTCCCGAGCGTGCAAGATACCTCCTACCAGATCCTATGGAGCGCTGATCTCATGAATTGGTCGACCCTCGGCACGACGATCCTCGGAACGGGTTCCCTCATCGAAGTCGTCGACCAAAATGCCCTGAGTACTGCATCCAAGCGGTTTTACCGACTCTATCCGATCCCAGAATGACCCGGAAATCCTTAAAACCTCGGGGAATCCATCAAAAAATCAACCTCTCGGCACGGGAAACTTGATTTTTCCAAGACCATCCGTTTCGAACGGCCCATTCGCGTCCTACTTACCACCTGCAGCTATCAAGACACTCCCGGCCCTCACCACTCACTCATGGAAGCCCAAGGCTGGGAGGTCGTCCGCGAACGCGGCCCACTCACCGAAGCACGCATGCTCGAACTCGCGGGCGACTTTGATGCCTTCCTCTGCGGCGACGATGCCATCTCACGCGCGGTGCTCGAGAAGTCACTGCCACGCCTGAAAATCATCTCCAAATACGGAATCGGCCTAGATAAAATCGACGTGCCTGCCACCAAGGAATTCAAAATCCCCGTCCTCTTCACCCCAGGCGTCAACCACACCACTGTCGCAGAACACACGTTCGGTCTGCTCATCGGCATCACCAAGCACATCGTGACCACGGCGGCTGCCGCGCGCCAAGGCGAATGGCTTCGCCTCACCGGCCATGAAATCGCCGATAAAACCATGGGCATCATCGGACTCGGCCGCATCGGCAAGGAAGTGGCTATCCGCGCCAAAGCGTTCGGTATGCCGATCATCGCCTTCGACCCTTACTGGGACGAAAAATTCGCGACCGAATACGGCGTGACCCGCTGCGCCACCATGGATGAGGTGCTCACTCAGTCGGATGTGGTTTCACTCCACTGCAACCTCTCCGATGAAACTCGCAGCATGATCCGCACCGAAAAAATCGCCGAAATGAAGGACGGCGTGATCATCCTCAACTGCGCTCGCGGTGAAATCGTCGAAACCCCTGACATGGTCGAAGCCCTCAAAAGCGGCAAAGTCGGCGGCTACGGTGCCGACGTCCTCGACATCGAACCACCACCGGCAGATCACCCGCTTCTCTCGGCTCCCAACTGCGTGATCACCCCACACATCGGCTCCCGTACCTACGAAAGCGTCCCACGTCAGGCCATGAAATCACTCACCAACTTGATCAATGCATTCAAGGGCGAAGGTGACTGCAATTGCGCCAATGGCGTGATCTAATAGTTAGATCACAAACGCATCCTTGGTGCGCATCAGCTTGATGGAGTCGTCGGGTCACTGAATGTCGACATTCCCACATTTGATGTTTTTTGATGTTGCGAAATCCGAGTCCTGCGGTAGCATGTTGACGACTGCTGTGTGCGACTAATTTGGTAGCTGGCCCGAACCGATATGATTAAATCGGGGTCATCTCCCGGTGTGATCGATCATGCCTTCACAGGAAGATTGCAATACCACCGAACGACCCCACTTATTGAGTTTACGGAACGTGGCTCACAGCGCCAAGGACGGCACAGCGGTTATCTTTTTCAACATCTTGGGCGGGACTTCGATGATGTCCTTGCTTGAACCGAATCCGTTCGGCATCTTCCCGCCCGTGATGCGTTTTACAGTGTTGGGCAGCGGGAGCGGCGGAAATGCGGCGGTGGTCGACTGCGACGGACTCCGCCTCATGATCGATGCGGGCTTGAGCGCAAAGCAACTGGCGCTGCGACTTCACCACGTCGGAATCGATCCAGCATCACTCAACGGGATCTTGCTCACTCACGAGCACGGCGACCACGTAAGGGGATTAAAAGTTTTCCTCAAGCAATACCCCACCCCTGTTTTCGCCACACCATCCACGGCACGAGTCGTCCGTGAATCGGGAATCGAAGGCGGGACATGGAAATCCTTTGAACCAGACCAAACCTTCTCCATCGCCGATGCCACCGTAGAAGCCTTCGGTATTCCACACGATGCGGTTGACCCCGTCGGATTCATCATCGGCCATGGATCCAAGCGCTTGGGTTTCCTGTCCGATGTCGGATTTGTGAATCAGGCGCTGACCGAGCGGCTTCGCGGACTGCACGGGATTTTCGTCGAAGCAAATTATGACGAATCCCTGTTAGAACAAGACACCAAACGGCCTTGGGCCATCAAACAGCGAATCAGCTCGCGTCACGGACATTTATCAAACTCTCAAGTCACCGAGTTGGTGCGTAACATCGCGCATCCAGGCCTGCTCCAAATCGTACTCGGCCACCTCAGTTCGGACTGCAACCGCCCAGACATTATCCAAACCATGCTTCGTGAATGCCTCACCGATCTGGGCCACGATCAGGTTGCCTGCGACTGCGCTGGACAGGATGAGCCGTCGCCATGGTTCGCTTTTTAGAGCCCCCCCGAAAGTGAAATGGCCCTGTGAGGTGGGGCTAGCTGGACCGTGCCTGTTCAACCAAAGGCACCGACCGCGCTGAGACAGACAATGGCCCAGAGGAAAGTATGGGGGGGGGGGGGGGGGGGGG
>JAPJNB010000198.1 GCA_026461385.1 Akkermansiaceae bacterium | reverse complement strand
GCTTAGGAGCTTGGACGGGCGGTGGAGGAGGGGTGGGTGCGGGTGGTGCCGAAATGGCGTCGTCCACATGATCGGCTTGGGGGAGTGAAGAAGCGACCTTTACCCGAGTTTTCTCCAGTTCCTCTTGGCTCGGATGGCTGAGGAAGTCGACGTGGTGCGTGTTGGAAATCCAAACTCCTCCGATCACGGTCAGGACCAGCAGGATCACGAGTAGCGGAGGAATGCGCACATTTGCAACGTGGCGCGGACATGGGTTGCGGGAAAGCGGAAATCATCGTTCCGCCCAAAAAATAAACCACCCCAACTGGATGCCAGATGGGGTGGTTTGAAATGGTGGGGTGCGGAGCTTAGCTTGCGCTCTTCACGAGGAGGGCGCGCTTGCCAACCCGCTCGCGGAGGTAGTGCAACTTTGCGCGACGAACTTTACCACGGTTGGTGACTTCGATTTTTGCAATCCGTGGGGTGTGAAGCGGAAACACACGCTCGACGCCTTCGCCGTAGGAAATTTTGCGGACGGTGAATGCTGCATTCACACCCGAGCCACCGCGAGCCAAAACGATGCCAGCAAAGATCTGGATACGCTCTTTGCCGCCTTCAACCACCCGGCAATGGACCTTTACGGTATCACCGACGTTGAACTCGGCGACGTCTTGCTTCAATTGCTCTGACTCGATTTTCTTAATGATATTCATGGGGCCTCCTTCGCGGAAAATAATGTGATGCCAGCATGGACTTTGCGGTATGCCAAGAACTGCGGGGGAGGAGGGCTACCGGATCTGGAAGCGGATTGCAACCGCGAAATGCATCGAAATTTAGGGTTTTCCGTAAATTTCCGTTGGGTCGAACGATTTTCCGGGTCCGATTTGCTCCAATTTGGCCCCAGTCGAGCCCACTTCGGTGGTGACTTTACGATAGAAGCACGAATTGCGGCCGGTGTGGCAGGCGCCGGCGCCGATTTGCTCGACCATGAGGATGAGGGCGTCTTGATCGCAATCTGTGCGGATTTCTACGACTCGCTGGATGTGGCCTGAAGTGGCACCCTTGTGCCAGAATTCTTGCCGCGAACGTGACCAGTAGACCGCCTCGCCAATCTCCAAGGTCCGGCGTAGGGATTCTTCATTCATGTAGGCAAGCATTAGCGGCTCGCGGGTGGTTGCGTCCATGGCCAACGCTGGAAGAAGGCCATCGGCATCAAATTTCGGCGCAAAATCGGCACCCTCCTCAATCTCGGCCTTCACCCCTCTGATCGCAAATCCAAATTGATTCTCCATGCGCGAGACCCTGAAACGAGGCCAACGGGCTGTCCAGCATGATCTGGTCGGGTGGCGGCTTGTGAGGAGAGCATCGGAAAAATTTGCGGAGGAGGAAAGTCGTGGCTTGGAATGCGGCGGATCAACGCCATTGTGGGGCGCGCCCATGGACAATCCGATTACCAATCCAATTCCTGCTGATGATGGATCGGCTCTGCATGTGATTCCCGGATTGCGGCAGGATCTGATGGTGTTGATGAAGGTGAGACTAAATTTCTTTGTGTTAGTCACCACGTTTTTCGGGTTCTTGCTGTGCTCACGTGGCGGTGAAATGCACTGGATGAAATTGGTGCATACCCTGTTAGGAACTGCCGCCGTCGCGTTTGGATCGGCCGCTTTCAATCAGCTCATGGAGGTGGATCTCGATGCTCGCATGAAGCGCACGGCGGATCGCCCTCTGCCATCTCGCAGGATGGATCCGCTCGTTGCGTTTGGCATTGGTTGGATCTTGTCGGCAATCGGGATCATCCATCTTGCGGTGCAAGTGGGTCATTTGGCGGCTTATCTTACGGCCGCGACGGTGGCCATTTACGTTTTCGTATACACCCCACTCAAGCGGGTGAGTTCGGTCAACACCTTGGTCGGGGCCATTCCCGGGGCGATTCCACCGGTGATTGGCTGGGTGGGTGCAGGGGGGCGCGTCGGAGTGGAAGCTTGGTTTTTATTCGGGTTATTGTTCCTTTGGCAGCTGCCCCACTTTGTCTCGATCAATTGGCTTTTTCGCCAGGAATATGAATCTGCAGGCTACAAAATGTGGTCGAATGGAGATCAAACCGGCCGCAAGAGTGGCGTGCTTTCTGCGAGCTTTTCAGTGGTCTTGGCGGTTTTTTCGCTGCTGCCGATGGTGGCGGGTTTTGCGAATTTGCTATGGTCCATTGTGGGCCCTTTGCTGGCTTTTCTGATGATGGCGCTTGCGCTGAAATTCTCGCGCGATGGTGAGCGGACCTCGGCGCGCCGTTTGTTTTTCTTCACCTTGCTGTACTTGCCTGTCGCGTTGCTGGTGCTGGTATTTGCTTGGAAGTCCTAACAGTTTCTAATTGATGAGCCGTTTGGTCGCATCCACCCAACGTCTGGCAGCCGCATTGCGAGATGTGGAGTTTTCGAGTCCGGTCGATTGTGTCTATCGCACCTTGGACTACACGTGGCAGGCTCATCGGAAATACTTGGAGCGATTTGGCAAAGGACCCAAGCGTGTGCTTTTTCTCGGCATGAATCCCGGTCCATTCGGGATGGCTCAGACGGGCGTGCCCTTCGGTGAAGTGGCGGCGGTTCGGGATTGGATGAAGATTGAGGCTCGGATTGACAAGCCGGTGCGTGAGCATTCAAAGCGACCGATCGAAGGGTTTCAATGTCAGCGTTCGGAAGTCAGCGGTCGACGATTTTGGGGGCTTTTTGCCGAGCGTTTTCCGGATCCTGCTGATTTTTTCAAAGATCATTTTGTATTAAACTATTGTCCGCTGGTATGGATGAGCGCTACGGGGGCAAATTTGACTCCTGACAAGTTGCCGGTTGGGGAATTGGCTCCTGTCGAGTACGCTTGCATGGTGTACTTGCAGGAGGTCATCGCGCTGCTCAAACCGAGTTGTCTCGTTGGCGTAGGGGGTTTTGCGGAAGAGCGCTGGCGGCGTGCTGCGGAGGCCTGTGGCAGTTCGGCAGCCGTTGGGAGGATCCTGCATCCATCGCCCGCATCTCCAGCGGCGAACCGTGGTTGGGCTGAAGCGGCAGGTCGCCAGTTGGCGGATCTTGGAGTTTGGTGAGTGTCACTCGATGGTCGCGCGAAGCTCTTGGATCAACTGAGCATCCATGGAGCGACCGGATTTTTTCAGTGCCTCGGTGAGGTTGTTGAGCAAGCGAAGCAGGATCGTCCCAGGGCCAACCGATTGTCGAAGAAGTTGGCGCTGCAGACGACTCAGTTCCGGGCTCTCAAGCAAGGTAGATTGGAGGTGGGTGCGGCCTTGGTCGAAACAATCAACGATCAGGGGGAAGCCATCTTCGTGAATTCGGCACATGAAGTGACCTGGAAAATTGACGCCTTCGATCTCTAAGTTCAGACGGTTGCCTACTAAAATAAAAATGAGGCACAGCCCAAGTGGATTGGAGGTCCCTGCTTCGATGCACCATGCAAGATCTGAGTTACTAGGATCGTAGTAGTTTGATGGGCTGCCGGTCAGACGTGATTCTTTGAATAAAAAGTCGCGCAACTCAGAGGCAGTCGTTAAGCCTTCTTCAGCAGCTTCCTCTGCAAGTAGGTCAAGAGCATCCGAAAGGGGTTGTCTTAGCGAGATGCCATCGTGAAGGAAATCTGATAGAATTCGAAGCAGTGACTCGAAGGATTCCCAATCTTCTTGAAGTGCGGAGGCACCACCCGTTGGGACGATCCACTCGCGGGTCAAGGTTTCACGGCGAGGGGGGCTGAGCATTTCAGCGAGCAGTTGCCTTTCCGCATCGGTTAGAGTGCGAGCATGAGTGCTAAGCCATTCACTGATGTCGCCGCCACAACGTGCGAAGCGTGCAGTCACATGCGCCCGCACCTCTGGCGTTTCGTCGTCAAGAAGTCGGAGTAGCGCATCGAGTTCGTCAGGTGTTGGCGGCTCGAGTGAACAAGATTTCATGACGGGCTTGAGAAAACGAAAAGGCACGAAGGGTTGGCAAGTACAATAGCCATTCAGCGCATCAATGACTATTCGCGAGGATGGCTTGATGCCTTGCAACCCTTTGCATCCTGCAATGGTTTCGTGCAATTCGTATGATGCCAGCGCGCGGTGTGAAGTGCGATTTAAGCGGAATTTTCCAGGTGAGTGGTCATTTTTAACGCAATTACATGAAAACTGCAGTGGCCGGTGAGATGGCACGCATTCTGCGAAATGACCATGCCACTCTTGCTGCGGATCGCAGGGAGAAGGCTTAACCCCCCAATGTACATACGATGAAAACTAAAAATTATGCATGCCTCGGTCTGTTCCTTTCCCTAGCTCCCGCAATCCCAGTTGCCTTGGGCCAAGGTGATCCATCCGAAACATCGAAGTCGGTGCAAACCGCTCTCGGCGCAAAATCGCTCACGGATGTGGTCAGTGACAGCACGACCTTTTCCACCTTGAAGAAGGCGCTGAAAGCCGCTGATCTTGATGTCACACTTGCGGCCAAGGGGGCTTACACGCTCATCGCACCGACGGACGATGCTTTTGGGAAGTTGCCCGAGGGCACGCTCACGAAACTGCTGCTTCCTGAGAACAAAGAAAAACTCCGTTCACTCCTGCTCTATCATGTGATTGCTGGCAAAATGTTAGCCGCCGATCTCAAGGATGGGGAGGTCAAGACCATGAACGGCGAGAAGGTGGCAATCAAGATTGGTTCCGGCTCAGTCATGATTGAGGGCGAAAAGGTCTACAGTGCCGATGTCATGGCCAGCAATGGTGTGATGCATTCGGTAGGCGCGGTGCTTGTACCGAAGTCGTTAGAAGGTTTTGTGGGACTTAAAAAATAAGTTTCGCGACTGGTGACCTTGAGAGCGCCTGCGGAATTCACCGCGGGCGTTTTTTGGCTCAGAGCGAAGGAGGTGGGTGCCTGTGTTTGTCGTGGTGGTCAGGCTCTGGCACTGGGTGACTTGAGTTTGCTAGAAAGAAGCGGGGGCAACTTTTTTGGTAGCTCTTGAAAAAGTGAGCTGCCCAATCTCTGTTTACGATCAAAATGGTGCGCGATACTGGGTTCGAACCAGTGACCCCCTCCGTGTCAGGGAGGTGCTCTACCACTGAGCTAACCGCGCTTACCTAGCGTTGCCGCAGGGGCGTGGATGTTGTGGATAGGCTGCTGCTTAGGCAACTTCTTTTTTCGGAGGATCTGCCTTTTTCAAAAAATGGACTCGAAGCACAGAGAATGTGACTTGAGTTGTAGGCATTCAGAAAGCAGGCTCCGCGCCCTATGATAAAGATTTTCTCGATACTTTTCCTTCTGGTTGTCTCCTTGCATGCCGAAATTCCAAAAGTTTTTCACGGTTTATTTGAAAAGGAAATCCCAGTAAAAGCGAGTATTGGCATGATGGTGCCACCACCAGAGATCGAGAAATACCTCAGTAAAGTCGCTGCTGCAACGAGGGCAAATCAAGAGTGGTTTGAAGAATACGCAAAGACGGCAAAGCCGGGCGAGCCGTTGCCTTTTCATGAAAACCTCGGGCTCAGCAAAGAGGAATACGACGCTTACATTGCGCTTTGGGGAAAGAGGGAATTTAAAGAGAGGGCAGATGT
>JAPJNB010000197.1 GCA_026461385.1 Akkermansiaceae bacterium | reverse complement strand
GTGGGACAAATAGGGGGATACGCTCAAAAAATCTGAAAAAAGTTTCACTCTTAGAGAATTTCAAACCCTGTGTCACGTGATCGTTCACTTTTGAGCAGCTGCCTCAAGGAAAATTCTAACATTCATGAGTTGCTCCGGGGTTGGAGCTGGGGTGCTGACCCGCCCTCGACGCATCCATGGCTTGGTGCGGTCCTGGAGGGGTGATTGCATTTCAACCTCGCAGGCGAAGTTGCCAGAAGTGTGGTGTTTGATGCCTCGGGACATGGACCGGTCAAATGAACGTCGATTCGATGGCGATGTGCTGGGTGAGTGCAGGCATAGAGATGGTACCGATACGAAATGTTCCAGAGGATCTGCACGAGACTCTCAAACTCCGCGCGAAGCGGATGCGGCGGAGCGCGAATCAAAAGGTGATCGCGGAACGAGTGATCCGGTATTTCTGGAGTCTGTTGTTGAGTTAGTTCGGAAGGGTCATTTCCACGAGACCCGCCTCAAGTAGGGGCTTGAGAATCTGGTTTCGAAGCTTGGTGCGATCGCGGCAC
Organism: Akkermansiaceae bacterium; assembly: GCA_026461385.1. Taxonomy (GTDB): domain Bacteria; phylum Verrucomicrobiota; class Verrucomicrobiia; order Verrucomicrobiales; family Akkermansiaceae; genus Luteolibacter. The sequence goes on along the minus strand of JAPJNB010000197.1, from coordinate 45,551 downwards.
TCTGCGATGTTCATCAGCTCACCGATAGCGGCTTCTATTTGGATACCGCGCTTGGCAACTCTCTAAATATTCCGTTTTGCTCTTTTGACTCATGATTCCAGATATCGCTTGCATCTGGGTGTCATTCTTTCTGGCGTAACGACCTTCTTCAGCTCCTTTTTTGCTGGCCCGCCGGTGTCGTTCTACTTGGCGCAATGCGCCATTTTCCTTTTTGGTTTCAAAGGGCTGCGGCGATTTTTTCGAGGCCTTCGAGCATTCGCTCGCGCGGGCAGCCGAAGTTGAAGCGGATCCATCCGGGCCAACCAAAGAAGGCGCCATCGGATAAAAAGAGTCCTGCTTTCTGCTCGAAGTACTGGGCTGGGTTTTCGACGCCGAGCTGGCGGGCATCGACCCACGCGAGATAGGTGGCTTCGCCTGCTTGTACGGACAACCCCGGGCAACGCGTGGTGATGAAATCGACGAGTGTGTCGCGGTTAGACTTCAGATAGGCGATGAGTTCTTGCCGCCAAGGTTCACCATCGCGGTAGGCGGACTCGGCCGCGTAATAGGAAAGGGCGCTGATTTCAGTGAGCGTGTGGCCACGAGCGGCGGCAAATTTGCGACGGATCGTGTCGTCTGGAATCACGGCGAATGCGTAGCCGATTCCTGCAATGTTCCAGGTCTTGCTGGGTGACAGCAGTGTGATGCTCTGCTTTGCGAGCTCGGGCGGGAGGTTAAGTGCTGAGAAATGAGGCGTCGCCGTTTCATCAAAGATTAGGTCACAATGGATTTCGTCCGAGACGAGCACTAGGTCATGAGCCAGACAAAATGCGGCGAGCTGAGTGATTTCTTTGGCAGAAAACACTCTGCCTAACGGATTTTGGGGATTGCACAAAAGAAAGACCTTGGTCTGTGGGGTGACTGCCTGCTCCATGGCGTCCCAATCGAAAGTCCAGGTTCCATCGATTTGAACGTGATCGATCGCAATGAGCGAGACATTCGCATCATGGTGCACGCCGATGAATGGCGGGTAGACCGGCGTGCAGGTCATCACCGCGTCACCGGGTTTGCAAAATGCTCTTGCGGCGAGGGATAGCGCTGGGACGAGGCCGCCGAGGTGGATGATTTGATCTAACGGAATCGACGCGTGGCGGCGTTCCTGAAGGTAGGTGGTCAGTGCCTCGTTGAGTCCCTGATGCGCTTGGGCATATCCGAAAATCCCATGATCCACCCGGCGATGCAGCGCATCAAGAATGGCCGGTGCGGAGGCGAAGTCCATGTCAGCGACCCAGAATGGATCCAACTCGGGTCGGCGGTCGTATTTGATGCAGCCGGTGCCTCGGCGGATGATGGGCGAGTCGAAATCGAATGGCATGGTGAGGGAAGTTGTCGGTGGTGGGCGAAGAAGTTTCAAGCACGGGTTGGCGTGTCTGTGGAGGGAATTCCCCCCAATTTCATGAATTGCCGGCACGTGATCGAAAAAAGTGATGGATTGCGGCGGCAAACCGAACCAAATCTTGCTTGGAAATGGAACGTCTCCGGTTTTTGGAGATTCGAGTGAACAACGCATGTCGGTGGGGCGAGAAATGAGGTGGAATTATCCCAAGGAACTGCCGGTGGTCGAACATCGGGAGGAGATCCTTGCGGCCATTCGTGCGCATCCCGGGGTGGTGATTGTGAGCGAGACGGGGTCCGGCAAGACCACGCAGTTGCCAAAGATGGTTGCCGAGGCACTCGGCGTGGACGGTGGGAGGATTGGCTGTACCCAACCCCGGCGGCTTGCTGCGGCCAGCGTCTCCAAGCGGGTTGCGGAAGAACTGCAGGTCCCACTAGGCGACTATGTGGGCTATCAGGTGCGCTTCGAAGATCTGACGTCGCGAGAGACTCGGATCAAGTTCATGACCGATGGCATTCTGTTAGCAGAGACTCAGGGTGACCATGATTTGATGCAATATGAGGCATTGATTCTCGACGAGGCGCATGAGCGCTCGCTCAACATCGACTTCTTGCTGGGTTATGTGAAGCGGTTGTTAGATCGGCGGAAGGATCTCAAATTGGTGATTTCATCGGCCACGCTCGATGCGGGATCCTTTGCGGAATTTTTCTCGTGCGACGGGGTTCCCGCTCCCGTGATCGAGGCTCCGGGGCGGATGTTCCCAGTGGTGGAATTTTTTCTCCCGCCCTTCGACGATGAAGAATTGGGCCAGCACGTGGCGCGCGCGGTCGACTACCTTGGTGAGGTGGAGCCGCATGGGGACGTGCTGATTTTTCTGCCGGGTGAGCGCGAAATCCGCGAGTGTGCCGATGTGCTTGAGGGCCGCCAGTATCGCAGCACGGAGGTCCTTCCGTTGTTTGCGCGGTTGAGCTTGGGTGACCAGCAGCGGGTGTTTCAGCCGGGCAATCGCCGCCGCCTGATCCTTGCGACCAATGTCGCGGAGACGTCGTTGACGATTCCGAGGATCGCTTGCGTGATCGATTCGGGCAGTGCGCGGGTTAGCCGTTGGAGCCCAGGGAAGGGCGTCCAGCGCTTGCAGGTCGAGCCGGTGAGTCAAGCGAGTGCACGCCAGCGGAAAGGCCGATGCGGCCGCGTGCGGGACGGAGTTTGCGTGAGGCTTTATGACGAGTCCGAGCTAACCGATCGGCCGGAGTTCACCGACCCCGAGATCCGCCGCAGCTCATTGGCGGGGGTGATTCTGCGGATGAAGGCGCTCAGCCTGCCAGAGATCGATGAGTTTCCATTTCTCGATCCGCCATCGCCTAAGGCGGTTTCGGAAGGGTATCGCACCCTGCGGGAAGTTGGTGCTTTAGATCAGCAGAAAAATCTAACCGACTATGGGCGACAGATGTCGCGCTTGCCCGTTGATCCGCGGCTGGGACGGATGTTGATTGAAGCCCGCAAGGAACAATGCCTCGCCGAGGTCTTGCCGATCATCGCGGCCTTGGAATCGAACGATCCGCGCGAGCGTCCGGCCGAGAAAGCGCGGGAGGCGGATGCGGTGCACGCCAAGTGGAAAGATGGCGAGAGCGACTTCATTGCGTTGCTGCGGTTGTGGAAAGATCTTGCGCAGTTTCGCGACGAGCGGGGTCGTTGGAAGCGGAATGCTCTGCGGAAATATTGTGGGAGTTCGTTTCTCAATGCGCGGCGCGTGATGGAGTGGGCAAATGTGAGAGATGAACTCGCTGATCGGTTAGAATCTGAGTGGAAGTTGCGAGTGGGCGAGATTGGCAATGATCTATCAGGTGCTGCAGCCTATGCGAGCATTCATCGATCGCTTTTGTCCGGAGTGCCCCGGCAGTTTGGCGTGTGGGACCGCGAGTCGAAATCGTACCGCAGCGCCAACGGCGGTTTTTTCGCGGTGTTTCCCGGGTCTGGGTTGTTTTCACTGCCGAAGCGCTTCGAGTGGGTGATGGGCATGGAGTTGGTCGAGACTTCGCGGCTTTGGGCAAGGCGTGTCGCGCGGATTGATCCCCTGTGGGTTGAGAAGGTCGCGCCGCACTTGTGCAAAAGCAAATATGGGGAGGGGTACTGGGATGACAACCAAGGGGCGGTTTACGGCAAGGAGACGGTGATTTGTGGTGGGCTTCCTGTTGTCGTTGGGCGGCGTGTGCATTATGGGCGGGTCGATCCAAAAGCGGCGCGGCATATCTTCTTGCGGGAGGGGATTGTTGGCAACGGCATGCGAAATCGCTGTCGTTTTCTCGATCACCTCACCGAAATGCGCGGTGAAATTCAGAGCATCGAGCAGAAATTGCGGCGACCTAACGGGCTTTGGAGCGATGAGGCCGTGCTGCGGTTTTTTGAAGAGCGCATTCCTGACGCCATTCATGCCGCAGCGGCGTTTTATCGGTGGTTAGAGACGAATGAAGATTGCCTAATGTTAGAATTGGTTGATGTGTTAGATGAAGATCTAGCAGATCTCGGTCTGGCGGGTTTTCCTGATACCATCCACCATCTCGGTGAGGAGTATTCGGTTTATTATCATGCCAAGCAAGGTGAGCGCGATGATGGCGTGACGATTGGCGTGCACGTCGATCAATTGCCTAAATTTCCGGATTGGTTGGCAGGGTGGGGGGTCGATGGGAGTCTTCGCGAACGAGCGGAGATATTGTTGAGGTCGTTGCCAAAAGACTACCGGCGTGTGTGTCAGCCGATCGCTCCGATGGCCGACGGATTTGCAGATCTTTGGATGTTTTCGCCGAAGGATCGGCCGATTTTGCAGGCGTTGTCCGAGTATGCTCGCGAGCGCACGGGGGCTTATGTGCCGGTGACGGCCTACGATCTCGCCAAGGTCCCGTTAGAGCTGGTGACCAAGATTTGGGTTTGTGATGACGAGGGGGAAGAACTGGCCATGGGCGACGATGTGGCGGTGTTGAAGTTGCAACTTGCGGGGCGGATGCGGGTTCGGTTCGAGGCGGCGGCCAATGCGGAGATTGAGCGCAAGGGAATGAGTTCCTGGGATGGCGAGAGCTTACCCGAGCGGGTCGAAACGCCGGGCGGCTCGGCATTTCCTGCGTTGGTCGATGAGGGGGCGGCGGTTGCGGTGCGTGCGTTCACCTGTGCTGCGGAGGCGATGGAGGCCCATCGTGCGGGGGGGGCTCGGTTGTTGTGGTTGGCGCATGGCGATCAGGTCGCGTACTTGCGAAAAAAATTTCCGTTAGGGTTGATGGCAAAGGTCGAGTTGCCTCGGTTGGGCGTAGGGGGCACATCGCTGGATCGGTTGATTCTGTTAGCTGCCGAGGGTGCGGCGGGTGGGGTGTTTCCGCGGTCGCCTGATGAGTTCCGTGGGGTGAGTGAAAAGGCGAGGGGGCGTTGGTTTGAGGCGGCGGCGGCCATCGGCAAGGCGTTAGACGAGATTTTGGTGATCTTGCCCGACATCCGGCAATGGATCGCCGCGAACCGAGACGATCGCAACTTGGGCGGGATCGCCGAGGATCTTGAGCAGCAGCTTGCCTGGCTTTTCCGCAAGGACTTTGTCTGGCGTGCGGGTTTTGCGGGGATTCGCGAATATCCGCGACGGCTGCAGGCCATCCGGTCGAGGATGGGTCGCCTCTCCTCGTTGCCGTTGATCAAAGACATCGAGAAAATGGAGCGTCTGCGGCGGCTGTGGGATGGATGGTTTGTGCGTTGGATGGAGCGTCCGGACGATGCCAAGCTTTGGCCGCTGGGGTGGGCGCTGGATGAATACCGGATCTCGATTTTTGCGCCTGACATTACGGTTTTGGGCAAGGTCTCTGAAAAGCGCATCGAGGAAATGCTCGGGCGGTGAGGGTTTCGGCGGCGTGCAAGTTCTGAGAATTCGGGCTTCTCAAATCGAAAGCGGTCGACAAGGGTGGGGCATGGGCAATTTCGAAGTTTCGACGCTCGCCATCCTACTGGCGACTTGTGCGGGTTTGTTGGGCCTCGCGACGGTTTTTCTTTATCAGATCACCCGCGGGTTGGCATTGATCATGCAGTTTTTGTCCGAGGAAAGGGTTCGTGGTGGAACGCCACAGGCAGCGCCTTCGGTGGCGGAAACCTCCTCGGGTGGAGCCTTTGAGGCCTTTCTCAGTGAAGATCCCAGTCGGAGGAAACTGGGCAAGAAGGAGCAGTTCGCCGCCTACCGTCAGTGGAGGCAGGAAAATGGCATGAACTGGTCGAATTCCTGAGGCGGGTCTTTAAGAGGTCCGAAATTTCAAGCAAACTTGATAAATCTCCAAATTTTGTGTTTTTCGGGTTGCATCATGGCCGGTCCCTTGCATCCTCCGGCCGACATTTTCTGATTCTGATTTTTTTCCGAATGAGCTTGTGAAAAATTTCACAAAGTCCAATCTCCGAGCACTGCAACGCCCTTCTCATGGCAAATATCTTTCCACGCTGGTCCAACTTCCTACCATTCAAGATCGCATTCTGCGCTGGGACCGCAGGTGCGGGTGTGGCGCTCGCCTTTGCGTATTACGCGACTCCCAAGACGCTGGTGGTGGGCTATCAACCGTCGCAGCCGATTCCATTTTCTCACAAGATTCATGTCGATCAGCTCGGTTTGGATTGTCGGTATTGCCACTCGTTTGTGGATGTGGCGGGGCACTCGAATGTGCCGACGGGCAGCACTTGCTGGAATTGCCACCAGCACGTTCAGCGTGACAGCCCGAAGCTGGCACCTCTTCACCGGTCGATGGATGTGAATTATCCGGGTTACGATGGAAAGCCGATCGAATGGGTCCGGGTCCACAAGGCTCCTGACTACGTTTACTTCAACCACTCGGCGCACGTGAACCGGGGGATTTCCTGCCAGAGCTGCCACGGCAACGTGAACAAGATGGAAGTGGTTTACCAAGCAGAGCCGCACTCGATGGGCTGGTGTCTTGAGTGTCACCGTGCACCGGAGAAAAATCTTCGCCCGCTAGAGGAGGTTTACAACTTTGCCTACAGCGACAGCGATGTGTCGAAATACACCAAGGATGCATCAGTTAAGACCACCCAGGATCTCGGCCTGAAGCTGAAAGAGCAGTTCATGGTGAAGCCCAAGGTCACTTGCGCCACCTGTCACCATTGATCTTCCATCCCGATTTTCCCAATTCTCAAATTTTCCGCAGTTTAACATGAGCAAGCGTATTTGGCACCACCCCGAAGTTCCCGCCGGCGAAACCACCGTCGCTTGGCGCAGTGCGGGTCAACTTGAGGACACGGCAGAATTCCGTCAGTGGCTGGATCGTGAGTTCCCGCAGGGTGCTGCGGAGTTGGCGAATGGAGAGGAGTCTGAGAACTCCCGGCGCTCTTTTTTGAAATTGATGGGGGCCTCGCCGGCGTTGGCGGGTTTTGGCATGGCTGCCTGTCGCCGCCCAGAGGGGTATATTGTCCCTTACACCAAGGCGCCGGAGTGGGTGATCCCCGGAAATGCAACCTACTACGCGTCATCCATGCCGCGGGCCCATGGGGCGACGCCACTGGTGGTGACCACCTTCGAGGGTCGCCCAACCAAGCTGGCGCCAAATAAGCTGCATCCAGATGCCGAGGGTACGGATGCATTCGCCCAAGCTTCGGTCTTGGATCTTTACTCGCCGTCGCGCTCGCGCAAGATCCTCAAGAAGGCTCAGGTCGCGAAACGCGGCGATTTTGAAGCGGTCATCGCTTCGCTGGCTGCCGATCCGGCTGCAAAAATCGGCTTCTTGTTCGGTGCGGATGACAGCCCGACCCGGGTACGGCTCACCAAAGAATTGGCGGTAAAGTTTTCTGCTGCGAAGTTTTATCAATACGAGGCTCTCACGGGTGATGCGGCTGCGACGGCGCTGGGCGACGGGGTGAAACTGGTCGCCAACTATGCGAAGGCAGACCGGATTCTTTCGTTGGACTGTGATTTCGCAGGGACCGATTCCCAAGGGCCGGTCACCTCGTTCTTCGATCGCCGCAAGCCTGAAGGCAAATTTTACTCGGAAAAGCCAGACGCGAAGAAGATGAACCGCCTCTATGCGGTGGAAGCGGCGTTCACCCTTACCGGTGGCATGGCCGATCACCGTTTGCGGGTTGCGCCGAGCCAAGTGAATGCCGTGGCGGCGCAGGTTGCCCGCGGGCTTGGCGTTAAGGCCGGGGTGGCGATCGTTTCTCCGGAACTCTCCGATGCGAAGCAAGTCGCTTGGGTTGCAGGTCTTGTCGAGGATCTCAAGGAGCATGCGGGTAAGTCATTGGTGCTTGCGGGCTCGCGTCAGTCGCTCTCGGTGCATTTGCTCGCTCACGCGATCAACGTGGCGCTCGGCAACATCGGCGAAGGCAAGCCACTCGTTGCACTCCAAACCGAGACCAAAGGCCTCGGCTCCATTGCCAGCCTGAAGGCAGACATCGATGCCGGTGCGGTTGAAACGCTGGTCGTGATGACTCCTTCGAACCCGCTCCACGACGCACCCGCAGATTTGAAATTTGCGGAATCCTTTGCCAAGCTGAAGACCAGTATTCATTTGGGAATGCGGACTGATGCAACGGCTCATGCGGCCACCTGGCACGTCCCAGCCGCGCATTACTTGGAGTCATGGGGTGATGCCCGAAGCGCGCGTGGCACCTACACGATGGTGCAGCCGATGATCCTTCCGCTCTATCCCGATTGCGTGTCGGAGTTGGAGCTTCTCTTGGCCTTGCTTTCGCTCGACGGCAAGCTGCTCAGCGGCGAGGGCGCAAAAGGTGCTGCGTCACCTGCATACACTGCCGTGCGGAAGACGTTCACTGGATTTGGCGGCGAGGGTGAAACCGCTTGGAAGCAATTGCTCCGCGATGGGTTCTTTGCCGGCGCTTCATACGCATCCGTGACCCCAGCCGTTCGGGAGGATACCTCTGCACCGCTGGTGGCCACGGCCCCAACCAAAACTTCGCTCGAGGTTATTTTTGCGACGGATTCGTCTATTTTCGACGGTCGCTGGATCGACAACGGTTGGTTGCAAGAGGCACCGGATCCGGTTTCCAAATTGACATGGGACAACGTTGCTCTCGTCGCACCGAAGACCGCCAAGGAGCTTGGGGTTTACGATCAGATCATCGCGCTTGAAACCCCTTTTGGTTCTCGCTCGCCCGACGATGAGGCGCAGAACCGCACCTCGCCGATGATTCTGGTCACGGTGAACGGGAAATCCCTTGAGATTCCGGTGTTGGTTTCCTTCGGCCAAGCAGAAAATACTCTCGTGATCCCGCTCGGCTACGGTCAAGGATTCGACGAGCACGATGAGTTGAAGCGTGGACCGAAAAACGAGTGCCATGTTGGCCTTGTCGGCGTCAACCGCGGGTTTGATGCCTATCCGTTGCGCACCACCGCCACTTCGTATTTTGCCACGGGTGCTACCGCGAAGCCCACGGGCAAACGCTACTCGGTCTCGCTGACGCAAGAGCACCACGCGATGTATGGTCGCGCACTCGCTCGTGAGGTTTCCACGATGGTGGACGAGGAAAAGGGATCGTTCGCCGCTCAGTTGGCCAATGTGCCCAAGCAGGGCAACGACGCTCACGCTCCGCCAAATCTTTCGCTCTACAAGCCCAACAACCGCAAGGACCAGCCGCTCATCAATGACCCGCTGCATCAGTGGGGAATGTCGATCGACCTTTCTTCCTGCATGGGTTGCAATTCCTGCCTCGTCGCTTGCCAATCGGAAAACAACATTCCAATCGTCGGCAAAAAGCAGGTTGGGATGGGTCGTGAAATGCACTGGATCCGGATGGATCGTTATTTTGCGGCACAGAAGGACAACACCTTCGACGAAGACAATCCGGAGATGGTCCCGCAACCAGTGGCTTGCGTGCAGTGCGAGTCCGCCCCCTGTGAAACCGTTTGCCCAGTCAATGCGACGATCCATACGGAGGACGGCCTCAATGCGATGGCCTACAACCGTTGCATCGGAACCCGCTATTGTGCGAACAACTGCCCATACAAGGCGCGTCGATTCAACTATTTCGATTACAACAAGCGCAACCCGCTCATTTCTCACAACCTCTACAAGGGACCATTTGGTGAGAAGCAAACCGGCGAAGCACCTCACCTTCAGAAGAACCCGAACGTCACGGTCCGCATGCGCGGTGTGATGGAAAAGTGTACCTATTGCGTGCAGCGTCTCAAGGATGCGGTAATCCGTCAGAAGCGCGGCCAAAAGCAAGAGGCGCTCGTGGCTGGCAAGCCATCGACCGAGATGAAAGTCGATCTCCACACCCTCCGGATCCCGGTGGATTCGGTGAAGACCGCATGCCAAGACGCTTGCCCTGCTGGAGCCATCACCTTCGGCAATCTGCTCGACGAAGAAAAATCCGTCTTGGTTCGCAGCAAGAAAATTGAGCGGAATTACGACCTACTCAACTACATCGGCACCCGCCCACGCACCAGCTATCTGGCGCGTGTTAAGAATCCGAATCCGAAAATGCCCGACGCGAAGTTCGTCGGCAAGGCGACCGTTCACATGGTCTGATCCATTTCAATCTGAGCTTTTAATTTCATCTAACCATGGCTTCCACCACCCAAACCGCACCTGAGACCCACACTGGGGTCAAGTTACCGGTGCTTGAGCGCGAAAAGCTCATCCTCAGCGGTCGTTCGTATCACTGGATCACCGAGCGCATCTGTGGCGTTCTTGAAAACCGTCAACCCTTCCTCTGGTGGTTGCTGTTCATTCCTTCCGCATTGATCGCGATGATCGGGGTGGGCGGTGGACTCACTTATCTGGTCTCAACGGGTGTGGGGGTGTGGGGGATGTCAAACCGAGTTTTCTGGGGATTTGATATCACGAACTTCGTGTTCTGGATCGGGATCGGACACGCAGGTACACTGATTTCTGCGGTGTTGTTCCTGACTCGCCAAAATTGGCGGACCTCGATCAATCGTGCGGCGGAGGCCATGACGATTTTTGCGGTGATTTGCGCTGGAATTTTCCCTGCCTTCCACGTCGGTCGGGTTTGGTTCGCTTGGTTCCTCGCTCCCGTTCCGAATGCGAATGCCATCTGGCAAAACTTCAAGTCACCACTCCTCTGGGACGTGTTCGCGGTTTCCACTTATTTCACCATCTCGTTGATTTTCTGGTACCTCGGCATGGTTCCTGACCTTGCCACCATCCGCGACCGCTGCAAGCCAGGCATCCGCAAGGTGCTCTATGGGATCTTCTCGCTCGGCTGGCGTGGGGGCAATCGCCAGTGGAGTCACTACGAAATGGCCTATCTGTTGCTCGCCGCTCTTTCCACTCCGCTCGTGCTCTCGGTTCACTCAGTGGTTTCGTTCGACTTTGCAACCTCGGTGGTGCCGGGCTGGCACACGACCATCTTCCCACCCTACTTCGTCGCCGGTGCCATTTTCGGTGGATTTGCGATGGTGCTCACGATCATGGTTCCTGCCCGCTTCATCTACGGACTTCAGGATGTGATCACCATGAAGCACATCGACAACATGGCGAAGATCATTCTACTGACCGGAACTATCGTGGGTTATGCCTACTTGATGGAGTTGTTCGTCGCGTTCTACTCGGGTGCTATCTATGAAATGGATGCGTTTAAGTTCCGGATCGCTGGTCCATACTGGTGGGCCTACGCCGCGATGATGAGCTGCAACGTGCTTTCGCCACAGGTGTTTTGGTTCAAGGCGTGCCGCGAAAACCTTTGGGTGATCATGATCGTCGCGATGTGTGTGAACGTCGGGATGTGGTTCGAGCGCTTTGTGATCATTTGCACCACTTTGGCCCGCATGTGGCTGCCGGGGGATTGGAAAACTTATTCCCCCAGTGGGGTTGAGTTGATGACCTTCGTGGGTACCATCGGCTTGTTCCTGGCGCTTTTCCTTATGTTTTTGCGCTTCTTGCCTTGCATCAACATTGCAGAAGTGAAGTGGACCTTGCTTGAGTCCGATCCGCACTTCGACGATATCCAAGATCATCCTGACCATGGCGTGGTCACCGAGGCTGCTTATCAAAAAGAGCTCGTTTCCTCTAAATAACTTCTAACGAATCACCTTCAACTTTTCACCGTGAGCACCACCCGCAAACGCGTTTATGGCTACCTAGCCGAGTTCAAGAGCGCATCCGCTCTCTACAAGGGTGCGGAGAAAATCCGCGACGCCGGCTTCAAGAAGTGGGATTGCTATTCTCCCTATCCGATCCACGGCTTGGACGGGGCGATGGGCATGAAGCGCTCGATCCTGCCTTGGTTCGTTTTCTTCGGGGGGATGACCGGCACCGCGACCGCCTTCACGCTTGCCTACAGCACACAGGTGGTCATTTACCCGACGATTGTTCAGGCAAAGCCCGCGAACATCTTCACCGTTCCTGCCTTTTTCCCAATCATGTTCGAGCTGACGATTTTGTTCTCAGGCTTCACCGTCTTGTTTGGCCTTCTCGCCTTGATCCAGTTGCCACGCCTTAACCACCCGTTGTTTGCAAGCGACCAGTTCAGCCGCGCAACAGATGACGGTTTTTTCATCGCCATCGAGGCTCGTGATCCAATGTTCAGTCCGACAGGGACGCATGACTTGCTCGCCGAGGTTGGTGGGTCAAACATCGAGCTGGTCGAGGAGGAGGACTGATCGGGGAAATCTCAAATCGTAAATCTTAAATTCCACACTTTAGATGCGTTACTTTTTTCTCACTTACGCGCTGATTGCGTTGCTAGTCGTTGGCCTTTTTGGGTTCCGCGGCCAGAAGTTTTCCAAGCCTCCGATTCGGATCTTCCCGGACATGGACGAGCAGGACAAGTTGCGTGCGCAGAAGCCCGATCCCTTTTTCGCAGATGGTCATGGCTCACGCCGACCCGTCGCTGAAACCCAACCGCGTGGATTCAATGATTCGGGTGCCAAGTCGATTGGCGGAATTCCTGAGTACGAATTTGGCGGCCAAACCGGCTACTATTACACCGGTCACGTGGGAGATTATTTCGGCTCTGGCATGCCAGAAGAGCTTAAGCTGAACGAGGAAAGCGCGAGTGCCCTGATCCAACGTGGCAAGGAACGCTTTGGGATCTATTGCGCAGTGTGCCACGGCAAATCGGGCGACGGTCAGGGGGTGACGGGGCAGTATGGGGTTCCCGGAATTGCGAACTTCCACTTGGATGCCTTCAAGCCTGCTTCCTATCCCGACGGTCGGATTTTTGAAACCATCACGCTCGGCAAGGGCATGATGGGTGCATACGGCTACAACATTCCGGTCAACGACCGCTGGGCGATCATCGCCTACGTCCGCACCTTGCAAACCGCCAAAGAGGCTCAAGCCAAGGCTAAATAACTTTTTCCTGAATCCATCGAAATGGCCCATCACCACGTCACCTCCGCCGACATCGCGATCCACGGCGACCATCTGGATGCTTCGAAGACCTCGAAGTTGAAGAGCGTCGCTTTGACCCTTGCGGTTCTCGGCACCGCAGCCAGCATTTATCTCTTGTTCTTCGCGCCGGAGAAACTTCGCGGGCCCTTCGCTTATTCTTGGCTGTTCGCTTTTTATTATTTCCTCACTCTCTCGATCGGTGGGGTGTTCTGGACCTTGCTCCACAATGTGTCGAACTCGGGGTGGGGAACTTCGGTGCGTCGCACGTTTGAAAACTTGGGGTCGACGTTCCCTTGGGTGTTCTTGTTCGGCACGCCGCTGCTATTTCCAAAAGTGCAAGTTTACCTCTATGAGTGGATGAACACCCACAACAAGGCACCCGGTGCCGTAAAGGAGTATCTTCACCACCACGACCATCTTCTCTACAATAAGTATTGGTTCATGAATCAGCCGTTTTGGTATGGCCGGGTGGCATTTTATGCGCTTGGTCTCAGCGCCGTAATCTATGGGCTCCGCAAACTTTCGACCGCCCAAGACACCGATCCGAATCCGGGAACGAGCCGGTTGTTGAAGGCACGTTTTCATTCGACCTACACGCTCATCATTTTCGCGTTGACGATTACGTTCACTGGATTCGACTTCTTGATGGGCCTAGACTACCGCTGGTTCTCGACCATGTGGGGTGTGTATCTATTCGCAGGCACCGCACTCAACTCGATGGCGGTCATCGTGCTCGTCTGCACTTGGTTGAAGAGTCAGGGCCACCTGAAGCATGTCACCGGACCGGAGCATTTCCACATCATGGGTAAGCTAATGTTCGCGTTCACGACGTTCTGGGCCTATATCGCATTCTCGCAGTTTTTCCTCATCTGGTATGCAAACATTACGGAGGAAACTTCCTACTTTGCCATTCGCAACACCGGCAATTGGAACGTGGCGATGTATTTCCTCGTGTTCGGCCATTTCGTGGTGCCCTTCGTGGTTCTTTTGCAAGCTTGGCTGAAGAAGAATCCGAAATTGCTTTCGATCGTCGCCGTTTACACGTTGTGCATGCACGCGCTCGACCACTACTTGATCACCATTCCTGAGCGCGGCGTTTCGTTGGGTAACATCAAGCCTGAGGTGTTCGGCGATATCCAAGTGTCGATCCCAGGTGCGTTTTGGGGCGACATCCTCGCCTTTGTGACGATCGGTGCGGCGTTCATTTTCTTCCTGCTGCGTGCGCTTGGTCAGCATTCACTCTATCCGAACCGCGATCCGCGCATCCTGGAATCCGCGAACGTTTCTAACTGATTTTATCTTCTCTTCCCATGGACCCATCCCGCGATAATCCGCTGATCCGTTTCACCACATTTTGGTGGGGCATTGGCACCTTCCTCATCTTTGCTGCATTGCTTGCGGCGATCTGGCTTTTTGTCCGTCCTGAGCCCGCCTCGCTGGAGGATGCTGCTGCTAAGCCGCGCTACGCGACCAAGGCCAAGATCGATGCTGCTCAGGCTGCGAATCTTTCTCCCGAGTCGATCGAAGCGGCTGCTGTGACAGTGGCCAAGCATCTCGCGGATTCAAAGCCAGTTGCCGTGAGCGTCCCAGCCCAAGTCGTTCCTGGGTCGGATACGGCTAAGAAACTTGCAGCCGCTCCAGCGGTGGATACCAAGGCGGTCGATGCCGCCACTGCGAGTGCTGATGCGCCGATCGATCCTGCGGTGATGGCTTCAGGCAAGGCTTCCTTTTTGGTTTGCAGTGCGTGCCACGGTCAAAACGGTGAGGGTGGGCCGATCGCGCCGCCGCTCGCGGGTTCTGAGTGGGTGAAGGGACCTGTGTCCAATCTCATTCGCATCCAGCTGCGTGGTCTCAAGGGACCGCTTAAGGTCGCCGGCAAGGACTACAACTTTGTGGTTGGGATGGCGGCACTCAGCTACCAGACGGACGAGCAAATCGCCGGGGTTCTGACTTACGTTCGCAACAGCTTCGGAAATAAGGCCTCCGCAGTGACGGCTGCCCAAGTGGCTGCGCTTCGCAGCGAAGTCGGAAAGCCACAACTTCCCACCGAGGAACTCGTAAATCCTTAATTTGATTCTCCTTTCATCTTTCAAGCCGATGTCATCTGCCATCCAAAATTCCAGTGATCAGGACGCCTTGCTGCGTGCGGGGATCGATCGTTCGCTTCGTCACCCAGTGATGTTTTTTATGACCAGCGGGGCCGCATGGCTCGCGGTGTCCATCGTCTTGGGAATCATTGCATCGGCCAAGGTGCACAGCCCTAGCTTCATGTCTGGCTGCGCTTGGCTTGACTATGGTCGGGTATTTCCTTCCCACATCAACGCGTTGATTTATGGTTGGGGCTTTCAAGCGGCGTTTGCGGTGATCATTTGGTTGATGGCGCGCCTTTCGCGTAAAGAGTGCACCTCGGCTGGTATCATCCTGACTGCGGGGCACATTTGGAACCTTGGTGTCTCGCTTGGCCTTGTCGGAATTCTCTCGGGCAACGGCACTGGGATGCCTTGGATGGAGTTTCCTTCGTTCGTGTGGCCCGTGTTTTTGGTGGCGTACACTGCCATCGTCATCGGATCGTTCATTCAGTTTCGCGTGCGGCCCGAGGGGCATGTTTACATTTCCCAGTGGTATCTTCTCGCCGCAATGGTTTGGTTCCCATGGGTGTTTGTCACTGCAAACACATTGCTTCATTGCATTCCTGGTCATCCGCTCATGGCCGCAGGCATCAATGCTTGGTATCGGTCTGCACTCATTTTCTTATTCTTTACTCCAGTCGCTTTGGCGGCCGCGTATTATCTTGCTCCTAAGGTGACGGGGCGGCCGGTCTTCAGTTACTCGCTTGCCAAACTTGGATTTTGGTCGCTTGCGATCATCGCCCCTTGGGCTGGAATGCAGAAGTTAATGGGCGTACCCATCCCGTTTTTCCTTCCCTATGTGGGGGCTGCAGCCACCGTGCTGTTTTTTGTCCCAGCAGTTTGTGCGGCAATCAACATTCTCCGCACGACCTTGTCTTCTCCAGAAGTCGTCGCGAGCAGTCCATCACTTCGCTTCATGATCACCGGCATTGCTGGCCTCGTCCTTCTTGGCTTAGCAGCCGTCTGGCTGAATCTTCCTGGGTCGACACTGCCACTCACCCAGTTCTCGCTTTCTGGCTATGGGTTTGAAATCCTTGCGATCTACGGGTTTTTCAGTTTTGTCATGTTTGGTGCGGTTTACTTCATTGTGCCCCGAGTCACCGGCAGGGAGTGGCTTTCCCGTCGCCTGATCAAGATTCACTTTTTGTTTTCGGTGTACGGAATCATCACCGTCGCCGCAGTTGCTCTCTTCGGAGGGCTCCAGCAGGGGATCGGCCAAGAGGAATGGCAGCAGCCTTGGCAAGGGGCCGCCACACGGGCCTACCCATACGCCGTTGCAACCACCATCGCATGGTGCTTCATCCTGTTCTCCAATGTTTTCTTCTTCATCCACCTTGCTTTGATGTGGCTGCGTCTTGGACGGCGCAGTCTCCATCCGACGCTGTTGGTTTCAGATGCTCACCATGGTCCCGGTCCTCACGGTGAGGAGGGCGATATCGACAACGCTGGCCTAGGTCACGCTGCCGCACATTGATATGGAATGTTAGATTTTGAATTTCAGCAATTTTCCTAATGAGCTTCCGCACATTCATCCTCGGTTTATCCGCCAGTTTTGGCGCCGCCTGGCTCGCGATCGTCGTCGTGCCATTCATCACGATGCGCAACCTTGAGCCGATCCAGCTTTCGGAGGCGAATGATGGTTCGACTGGCATCTTTTTCCCGAAGCGCACTGGGCGTATCGCTGACGGGGCGAAGGTTTATGCTGAGAATGGTTGCTATCTCTGTCACACGCAGGTCGTGCGACCCACTTATGCGGGAAATGACCTCTATCGCGCGGATTGGGGTGGCTTGAAAGCGGATCCTGACCGAGGTGATACTCGCCGTGAGACCAATGCCTACGACTTCTACGGCGAGAAATTTGCGCAAGTCGGGGTTTCACGCATGGGCCCTGATTTATCGAACCTCGGTCGCCGAGTGGAGTCCGAGTATGCGAGCCCACTTGAGGCGTCGCAATGGTTGCTCAGTCACCTTTACAATCCTCGCCTTGAGGCGGATCGCTGGAAGTCCACTTGCCCACCCCATCGGTTCTTGTTTGAGAAGCGCAAGATCAAGGGGAATCCCTCAGACGAGGCTATGCCTTTCGGCGCGGAACTTGGCGAAGAGTTGGTGCCTTGCGCAGAAGCAAACGCGCTCGTATCCTACCTATTATCGCTCAAGAAAGACCAAGTGGTTCCTGCGGTGCTCAATTTCGCGCCACCGAAAGCCAAGGGTGCCCGTTGAGAATTATCATTTTCTAACTTATTTAAATCATGTCTCTGCCTAACCAAAATCCAGATCTAGAGGATTCGATCAATGTGAGTGAGGCTCATGAGCGGGCGGTTCGTGAGGCCGCCGCTTGTGCCCGTGAAAATCGTGTGGTCGACAATGGGCTCGGCCCGATCTCGATCTGGGCCTTGATCGTTTGTGGTGTCGTTCTGTTGATCGCGGGTGGTGTTCTGGCGGGTGGCGGCGATTTGTTTTCATACAAGGCGACCTTCCGTGAAGGTTACGTCCGTGCCCCAGCACCGGGAGCGGCAGACAGCGGGCCGGTGCCGAAAGAAGCGCTCGCCGCTTACATGGCGAAAGGAGCAAAGATTTACTCCGCCAAGTGCAATGGCTGTCACGGTTCGGATGCGAAGGGCAATGGATCGACCTTCCCATCGCTCGTGGGTTCGGCTTGGGCCAATGGGGAAACCGAGCGCTTCTCGATGATCATTCTCAACGGCTTGCAAGGTCCGGTGAGCGATGAAAAAACGTACGGAGTGATGCCGCCGCAGGGGATTGGGATGGCACCCGAGGATCTCGCGGGAATCATGACCTACGTTCGCAACAATTTTGGCAACACCAAGGGCGATGTGATCACCACTGAGATGGCAAAGGCGGCCATCGAGATCTCCGCTGCTCGCAAGAATGCAGGCAATTCGGTCACTTCAGTCGAGCTCACCGCTGCCCACGTCAAGGCTCTGCCAGGCGCAATGATGGATCCAAAGACTTTGCTCGATCCAATCACCCTTGCTCCAGCAAAGGCTCCTTAAGTCTGGCAACGACGACCACTCCGCGATTTTAACCAATTTCACTAGACTCCAACAAAGCCGCAAGACGGAATTATGAGCGCTCACTCCACAGCACCTGCCGGGCACGATGCCCATCACGACGAACATCATCACGATCCAGGATTCATCCAGAAATGGATTTTCTCCACGGACCATAAGATGATTGGTTTGCAATACGGTCTTACCGCACTGTGTTTCCTAGCGTTCGGGTTTTACTTAATGATGGTGATGCGCTGGAGCATTGCTTACCCGCATCAGCCGCTTCCGGAGTGGATGGGCTGGGTCTTCACCGATGGTTGGAAGGCTCGCTGGCTGCAAGACGGCAAGGTGACCGGTCAAACGTACAACATGTTCGGTGCCATGCACGGGACGATTATGGTTTTCCTTGGCATCGTGCCACTTGGTTTCGGAGCGTTTGGTAACTACGTGACGCCACTGCAGATCGGTGCGCCCGACATGGCATTTCCTCGTCTGAACATGGCAAGCTACTGGATTTATCTCTTGGGTGGTCTGATCATGTGTGCGTCGTTTTTCTTCGAGTCTGGTGCTGCCAAATCGGGTTGGACCAACTATTCTCCACTCGCTGGATTTGCCGATGGGCAAGTGGTGAACCAGTGGTTGGCGGGCCAAACCCAATGGTTGATCGGTCTTGTTTGCCTGATCACCTCATCGCTTCTCGGTTCGGTCAATTTCATCACAACTATCATCAACCTTCGGGTGCGTGGCATGACTTGGATGCGGATGCCATTTTTTGTCTGGGCGATGCTGGTGACGGGATTCCTCCTGCTCCTCGCATTCCCGCCACTTGAGGCCGCTGGCATCATGCAATTGATGGACCGCGTGGTGCACTCGTCGTTTTTCATGCCTTCCGGGCTGTTCACCAAGAGTGAAGGGCTGGCGGATCTCTCGGGTGGTGGTTCGCCGCTCTTGTTCCAACACTTGTTCTGGTTTCTTGGTCACCCCGAGGTGTATGTGCTTCTCCTGCCGGCTTTTGCTTGCGTGAGTGAAATCATTCCTGCGAATAGCCGCAAGCCACTTTGGGGCTACAAGTCGATGGTCTACTCGGTGCTCCTCCTCGGTTTTCTCTCGTTCGTGGTGTGGGCTCACCACATGTACATGACCGGCATGGGCGCTGCGGTTTCGACCTTCTTCCAAACGACCACGGTTTTGATCTCTGTGCCTTCGGTGGTGATCATCACGGCGATGTTGATCTCGCTATGGGGTGGTTCGATTCGTTTCACCACTCCGATGATGTGGGCCTGCGCGTTTATTCCGATGTTTGGAATTGGTGGTCTCACGGGCCTGCCGCTCGCATTCAATTTGGCTGACCTCCACCTTCACGACACTTACTACGTGATCGGTCACTTCCACTATGTGGTGGCACCGGGGATTTTGTTTGGATTCTTTGCGGGGATCCACCACTGGTATCCCAAGATCACCGGTCGTTACATGGGCAAGACCCTCAATCATCTCCATTTCTGGCCGAGCCTGATTTGCATGAATTTGATTTTCTTCCCAATGCTAGTGCAGGGGATGGCGGGATTTCATCGCCGATGGTACAATGGTGGAGATGCCTACCTTTCGAAGGCTGCCGATAGCGTGAATATCTTCGGCAATACAGTGGTGCAGCACATTGACATGAACATCATCATGTCCATGGGCGCTTGGACGATGGCGCTTTTCCAAATTCCATTCATCATCAATCTCTTCACCTCATGGAAGTTTGGGAAAAAGGCTGAGGGTGACAACCCCTGGAATGCAACCACCCTTGAGTGGGCGACACCAACACCTCCGGGGCACGGAAATTTCTTGAAAGAGCCGGTCACTTACCGTGGACCCTATGAATACAGCCGTCCCGATTGCGATAGCGACTTCCTGCCGCAGTGGACAGAGCCAAAGCACCTCGGCTCCTCTGCGAAGCCACCGGGCGGTCACTGAGCATCGAAACCAATTCTTTACCTAATTTTTAGCGGTTCCAAACCTCACCAGCCACACATTTTCAAATGGAAATTCCATACGTCGTCACTCCTCGAAAGGATACCGGACTCTTCAATTCGAAGATCGCCATCTGGTTGTTCCTTGCCTCTGAAGTCATGCTCTTCGGCGGTTTCTTCTCGGCATACGTGTTCCTACGTCTCGGCGCAGATTATCCATGGCCTGAGCGGACGCTGCCTGTGCTTCCGGGTTTGATCAATACGTTCGTACTCATCGGTTCCTCGGTCACGGTGGTCTTCGCATGGGCGTCGTTGAAGCTGCGCGAGTGGCGCAAGTTTCAGTTGTTCATGGGGATTACCGTGGGCTGCGCGATGATTTTCATGGTGCTCAAGGGCGTCGAATACAACGTGAAGCTTCATCACCAAGCCCTGAAGTTGAAGGACTATTCGGTGGTTGAGGGTCACCTCGGTGTGGAGTCGGAGGATGGAAAACCGGTGCTCGATCACAAAGGAAGCACGATCGAGGAGAATCTTATTTTTGTGGAGGCGTCGAAGCTGACTTTTGACACGGTCCGGTTCTACAAGCCATGGGTTGAGGAACTCTCGGCTCAAGCTGAGCACCATCATTCGAAGGTAGCCTTGGCTGCGGATGTCACTGCGATTACCAAAGTGGGCCAGCCCGCCGAGGTCATCGCCAAGGCAGGTGAACCGCTTTCCGTCGAGCTTCTCAATCGCATTCAAGCAGCGCATCTTGCGGCTCGGAGCCACAATGCGGCCAATCGTACCGAAGCGCTTCGTGCCGAGTGGGTGACCGCAAAGGCTGCGAATCCGGGCAAAAAGGGCTGGCAAATTGCCTCTGGTGTCAACATCGACATGGCAGCGTTGGCGCCAACATTGCTTGGTGAAATCTCGACGGTCTCGTTTTCGGTAGATCCACCTGCAAAGCTTGATTTTCGCCCGCGGGACATCAAGGCCGCCGAGGGACAGTCCAGGCTTCGTGATGACACGGTGGTCGATGGAAAGCTTCTTGCGAGCCCCATGGTCTTTCATCACATTGACGCGATCGACTTCCAACATTTGGTCATGAAGGCCAAGGAGAAGGGGATCGATCCTGAGGTCGCGATTGAGAATTCATGGCCCATGAAAAATAGCGCCTTCGTCAGGGATGCGTGGGCATGGCACCAAGGTGAGATTAAAAAATTGAGTGCCGAGCTGCTTGAGGCGCATGGTGTCGGCAAGAACGGAAAGCCTCGCTATGTGCCGACTCACAAAGAGCTTTATCGGATCGGATGGAAGGACTTGGCAAAAATGGCTGAGGATCATGGTCGTGCGAAGCTTTCGGGCGTAGACGCGGCGAAGGAAGAATTCTTCGGACCCAATTATGAAGCTCGGGGCGATGAGACGTTCCCAGGGTTCTCGGTGCCGCGCGAGCAGGTCGGATTTGCTTCAAAGTTCACGCCTGCTTGGAATACCTATTATGCCATTTATTTCACCATTACCGGTCTGCATGGTCTCCACGTGATTGGTGGTGCGCTGGTGCTTGCATACTACTTGTTTTTCGGAAAGAAGATGTATCTTTCGAATCCAGAGTGGCTTGCCAATCGTGTCGAAATCGGTGGGTTGTTCTGGCACTTTGTTGACCTTGTCTGGATCTTCGTTTTCCCGATTTTGTATTTGATGTAACTTACGCGACCCACTCAGAACCTTTCGATCCCATGGCTGATACCCCAGAAGCAATCAAGAAGTCCGTCCGAACTTACATGTTCGTTGGAGCCATTTTATTCGTAGGTACCATCGTCACCGTCTTGGTGGCCACGGTGCCTTGGCTGGATTTCGGCCACCACGGGTTTGACGCCATGGACTGTATCCTCGGTTTGACGATTGCGACCTTCAAAGCGTCGCTGGTTGCTTTCATCTTCATGCACCTCAATCACGAGAAGAAGGCGGTTTACTGGCTTTTTGCCTCTGGGCTTTGCATGGTTTGCAGTCTTGCCGGTCTAACGGCCCTTGCGCTTGGCGATCCGATATTCGATAAGTTCTTCTACTCGGGCCACTGAAATTTCCAACCCAACTCTTGTCATGTCACTCAAAGGATTTCACATCGTATTTGTATCGGTTTCGACGCTTCTCTGTGTATTCTTGGCATTGTGGGCTTTCGTGTTGGCACCTGAGCCATCCGCTGTCTCAACGGCGCTCGGGTTCGTGGGAGTGACCGGTGCCATTTTGATGCCGATTTATGGGGTTTGCTTTTATCGGAAAATCACTCGGGCCCACATTTGAAAATTTAGAGAGCCATTGAACCGATTCCAACATTCATGAACTTCACTCAAACATTTCTAAGCTGCTCCACCTGCCGGGTAACCATGATCGATGGTGGAGGCGATGCTGCGGGGTGGTCGATCTTCTTTTTGCTCATCGTGATTTTGGCGATGATTGGAGGCGTTGGATTTTTTATGATTCGCCTTGCCCGACGGGAGAAGACCCACTTTGACCCCACACTTTCTGACGATTACGTAAATCCGAACGTTTCGCGCTGAGAGTTATTTCAAAAGCATTTTTTAAACTCGAATTTCTTCCATATGAGTCCCTCAAAATTCCTAGGCATTCCTGAAAATTTCTCAGCACACGGTGGTCAGGTTGATCACATGATTGACGTGGTTCATTGGTTCATGATCGCGCTGTTCGTGGGGTGGACTTTATTTTTCTTCTACTGTATTTTTCGCTTCTGGCATAAGAATCATCCAAAAGCATCCTATGAGGGGGTGAGGAGCCATCTTTCGAGCCACTTGGAAGTTGGCGTGATCATCATCGAGGCAGTTTTGCTTCTTGGGTTTGCATTTCCACTCTGGGCCGAGCGGGTTGATAGCTGGAAAGCGGTTCAGAACTTGAATCCATTGCGTGTCCGTGTGGTGGGTTGGCAGTTCGGATGGACTTACCATTACCCAGGTGCCGACAACAAGTTTGGTCGCCATGACCCAGCGTTGATCTCGGGTTCCAATGAGCTTGGCATCGACTACACCGACCCGAATGCGCTCGATGACTTCACGAGCCCAATTCTCAAGTTGCCTGTAAATAAGCCGGTGGTTCTCAACATTGGCACCAAGGATGTGATTCATAACTATTGCATCGTTCCGATGCGGATCCAGCAGGACGCGATTCCAGGCCGTGAAATCCCGATGTGGTTCACCCCGGTGAAGACCTTGGAGACTTTTGTAGTTTGCGCGCAGCTTTGTGGTGAAGGCCATGGGAACATGGTTGGGTCGATGGAGGTTTTGCCGAAGGATCAGTTCGGAACTTGGTTTAGTTCACAAACCGATGCCGCGCTCAAGGCGAACAGCCCGAAGCCAGCACCTGCAGCGACCGCAAAGAACTAGATTTTTTGCGTGGCAGATATCACCGAGATCGATCGTGAGGATTTCAGAAATCTTCTGATTGAGATTGGTAAGACGCGGATTCCGTTCGGAAAATTTGGGATCAAGTTTTATCCTCCGAGCGGTGTCCCGATCATGGATTTGCCGCCGGAGTATTTGAGTTGGTTTCAGGAACGCGGTTTCCCAAAAGGCCGATTGGGCGAGTTGATGGCCCAAGTTTGTGAAATCAAAGCGGTCGGGATGGATTCTGTTTTCGAGCCGTTGCGCCATGCAAATGGGGGGCGCTTTCGCTTACGCCCCGTTCGAAGCAAGTCGTTTGATTTCGAGTAGCGCCATCGAAGCATGCAGGTTTCGTTGGGTCGGGGCGAAAAAGGGATCGACCTTTGCGCGTAGGGTTTCAGAATTCGGCCATGTCCGATCGCGAAGATCTTAAGAACCTCTCTCTGCTCGGGAAAGCGGAGACCCGCCTTCCCGCGAGCCCCGATGAGGCGAAATTGGAAATTTTTCCAAACCAACGCCCAGGTCGTCGATATTGGATCACACTGAATTGCCCTGAATTCTCATCGTTGTGTCCAGTCACCGGCCAACCTGACAGCGCAAAGATCGTGATCCGCTATGTGCCGAATCAGGTTTGTGTGGAAACCAAGAGTCTGAAGTTCTACCTCGCTTCGTTCCGCAATCAACCGGCGTTCAACGAGGAAATCGTTAATCGGATTTTGGATGATCTAGTGGCTGCGATGGCGCCAGCGGAGTTGGTGGTGCGGGGTGAGTTTGCGCCACGGGGTGGCATTCAATTGACGACGGAGGCCACGTATCCCGACACGATTTCGGCGCAGCCATGAAAGTCTGTGTGTTGCTGAGTGGCGGCATGGATTCGGTAGCTGCCTTGCATGAGGTGCTCGGCGAGCATGATGTGGTGGCGTGCCTCTCGTTTGATTACGGATCGAAGCACAACGCACGGGAGATTCCGTTTGCGAAGTTGCATGCGGATCGTGCGGGAGTGACTCATCAAGTGATTTCGTTAGATTTTATGAATCGGTTGTTCAAGTCCGATCTCCTGCAGTCCGGCGGTGAGATCCCTGACGGCCACTATGCGGAGGAGTCGATGAAGCAAACGGTCGTGCCGTTTCGAAATGGCATCATGTTGGCGATCGCTGCAGGGTATGCGGAGAGCATCGATGCGGAGGGGTTGGTGATTGCTGCGCATTCGGGCGATCATGCGATCTATCCAGATTGTCGTGAGCCCTTCATGCAGGCGATGGCCACCGCCATGATCGAGGGAACTTATGCGCGGATTCAATTGCTGCGGCCGTTCATTGCCACCGACAAGGCTGGGATTGCCAAGCGTGGGGTTGAGCTTGGAGTGGATTTCTCAGAGACGTGGTCGTGTTATAAAGGCGGGGAGATTCATTGTGGGGTGTGCGGGACCTGCGTTGAGCGGCGTGAGGCGTTTGCGCTGGCGAGTTTGCAGGATCCGACCCATTACGAACAAACTCCGGATCTGCCCGTTTTGCGATAAAGTTCAAATAGGCGTTCAAATCCATCTTGTTTTCATTTATCGTCTCGCCTCTCGTTCGAAACATTACTTTACCCTTCATGCCCTACCGAATCTGCAAATCGCTCGAGGTTGAGAATGGCCACATGCTCAGCAAGCATCCCGACAAGTGCCAGTTTCCACACGGGCACACGCGGAAGATCGAGTTCGTGTTGGAGGCTGATGAACTTGACGGCAACGAAATGGTCTGTGATTTCAAGATGATCAAAGAGGCGGTCGGTGATTGGTTAGAAACATTTGATCATGCGATGTGCATGAACACTGCGGATCCCGCTTACGCCGATTTCAAGGAGCGTTACGGGGATCGTGTGATTGGATTTGACCAACAAGATCCGACGACCGAACTGATGGCGCGCACGATTTTTGAGCATACGGTAAAATCATTGGTGGCGTATGCGGCTCGTGCCGATGCTCCCTATCGACTCGCTCCTGGAGTCCGCCTCGTCCGTGTCAGAGTTTGGGAGACTTCATCCTCATGGGCGGAATACGAACATTCTCTTTGAATCATGTCTAACCAGAATTCTTTATTGCCGGACATCCAAGCGACTCCCGACACCCGTGGGATCGCGATTGACCAGGTGGGGGTCTCGGACCTGCGCTACCCGATCCAAGTGCTGGATCAGGAAGGTCGGCCATTCCCGACGGTTGCAAAAATTTCTATGTCAGTTCATCTGCCGCATCATTTCAAGGGCACTCACATGAGTCGGTTCCTTGAGGTGCTCAGTCAACACGAGGGCGAGGTGACGATGCGAACGCTGCCAGAAATTCTGCATGATCTCAAGAAGCGGTTAGATGCAGAAGAAGCGCATATCGAGGTGGCCTTCACTTATTTCGTAACGAAGAAAGCACCGGTTTCTGGGGCTGCGGCGAAGGTTGGATGCGATTGTGTATTTAGAGGGAAATCGAATGGCAAGGTCGATGATTTCGTTCTGTGTGTGACCGTTCCAGTGACCACGCTTTGTCCATGCAGTAAGGAGATCAGTGAATATGGGGCGCACAATCAGCGCGGGTATGTGACCTTGGAGGTCCGGCCTAAGGCAACCGTGGGTGGGTGGGAGTTGATCCTCATCGAGGATCTAATCGAGATCGCCGAGAAATCGGGTTCTGCGCCGCTTTATGCGTTGTTGAAACGCACCGACGAGCGTTTCGTGACGATGCAGGCATATGACAATCCGGTCTTCGTTGAAGATGTGGTTCGGAATGCGGCGGCGCTTCTGCGTGCTGACCGGCGGGTTTCCTCATTTTCGGTGAAGGCGGTGAACCATGAGAGCATTCATGACCACAACGCATTTGCGACGATCATCGGACACGCCGCCGAGTAGCCCCCATCCGATTGCACTCGACCATCCCGCCGGAAGTTCTGTTGGACGCCTACGCGCAGGGAATTTTTCCCATGGCGGAGGGCGGCGAGATCCTTTGGTTTTCGCCCCAATGGCGCGGGCTGGTTCCGTTAGATGAGCGATTTCATGTGCCGCATGGATTGCTTCGCAGCTTGAAACGCAAGCCGTTTGAGATCCGCTGGAATACGGCATTTCGCGAGGTCATGCTGGGTTGTGCCACACGGGAGGAGACATGGATCGATGATGCGATCCTCACAAGCTACTGCACGCTTCACGAGGCCGGCTACGCGCATTCCGTCGAGTGTTGGGATGCGGATGGGTTGCAGGGTGGGCTTTACGGGGTCTCGCTGCGCGGAGTTTTCTTTGGAGAGAGTATGTTTTCAAGGAAGACGGATGCCTCAAAGATCGCGTTGGTTTCCTTAGTCGATCGGTTGCGGGAGCGAGGATTTGTTTTGTTGGACACGCAGTGGATGACCCCGCACCTGCAGCAATTTGGCGGCTATGAGCTTTCGCGGAAGGAATATCATCTCGTGCTGGCCAAGGCGCTTGAGATCGATGTCGCGCTTGGGTTCAGCTAAGAATTTTTGAGCGGACATGGGTTTCACTCGCGTTGTGCTTGTTTCGTTTGCCAGCCCCCTTGGTTTAGGGAAGGGTGTTGTTTTATGAAAATGCACCGCATCCTCGCAGAGGCAGCCTCTAACATCGCCAAATCCGTTTTTCGTGAGCACAAGGTTCTGGATCACGAATTGGCGGCCGCTTTTGAGGAAAACCCGAAGTGGGGAAACGAGATCGTAGCTTCATCGCGGAGACGGTGTTTGAGGTCGCGCGATGGCGGCGTGCGCTTGGATTCCTTGTGGAGAGCGAGGAGACCACCGCACTGTGTGCAGCCCAGTGGGTTCGCATGGGTTTCGAACTCCCCGACTGGTGGGTCTATCACGGCCGATCCGCCGATGAAATCAAGGCACGTGAGGAGGAGTTGAGCCAACAACCTCGAGCGGTGAGAGAGTCGATTCCAGATTGGCTCGATGAGCTTGGTGTTTTGGAACTTGGCAGCGCTTGGGACGCAGAACTTGCGGCACTCAATCAGCGTGCTCCGGTTTTTCTACGAGTGAACACCTTGCGCACCACACGCCCTGAGGCCATCGCGTGGCTTGCCAGTTTCAATGTGGTGGCAAGCGAGGTTCCAAATCTGCCAGATGCCCTCGTGCTCGCAGCCGGAAAGGCGTTGCCGAAGGCGTTGCGGTTGGATGGCCGGGTCGAAATCCAAGATGCTGGCTCCCAGATGATTGCGCCGTTGGTTGCACCGCTGCCGGGCGAGAGAATCATTGATGCGTGCTCTGGCGCAGGTGGAAAATCCCTGCATCTTGCGGCTCTCATGAAGAACGAAGGGCGGGTCTTCGGCATGGACATCGATGTGAAAAAGCTAGTTGAACTCGAACGTCGGGCCAAACGCGCGGGTGCTCATCGCTGCGTGAAGGCCAAGGAAATCACGGCAGCGACGGCGGTGGACTTCGCCGAGGTCGCCGACCGCTTGCTGATCGATGCGCCGTGTTCCGGTCTTGGCACTTTGAAGCGTCAGCCTGATTTGAAGTGGCGGCTCAAGCCCGCTCAGTTGGAACGCCTCCGAGGAATTCAGAGGGAGCTGTTAGAAAATTACACCGCAATGCTTAAACCGGGTGGGCGTTTGGTTTATGCCACTTGCTCGATTTTGCCATCTGAGAACCGTGCAGCCATGGATCGCTTGCTGGAGGGTGGGGGCTTCACTTTGTTGGAGGAGCATCCAGTTTCCCCTGCGGCCACGGGTTTTGACGGATTTTATGCCGCAGCGCTGAAGAAGTGCGCGCCTTGATTGGTGAAAGGCCCAGCGGGAAGCGCTTGCGGTTTTTTCACACTCATTTCCCAGATTGAAATTGCCAAGCATGCTCTGCGTGTTACAAATCGCGTGTCCTCGCTGTGTCTCGCGATCAATTGCGTCACACGGGGCGTCTCCCAGAAGATTTGCTCTGGCTGGCCGGCTTAGCTCAGTGGTAGAGCAACTGATTTGTAATCAGTAGGTCGCGAGTTCGACTCTCGCAGCCGGCTCCATCGTTTATCATTGGGTTGTGGGACTTTTGATCTAGCAGAAATTTGAGTGGGTTCCCAACTGCTTGAGAGATTCCGCCATGACTGCATCCGGCTTTCCAGTCCGAAGCATTGCGCATTGTCGACAGCTTCACCCTTTTGTGTTGTATATCGTCAGTCTTGTGAAATCTTTAACAATCCAGAGCGAAATATGGTATTTCGCACTTTTCCCCCAGTGTTCCATATCATCTATATCAGCCATGCCGTTGCGCCAATGTCACCGGCCGTACTTGTGGCTTTGTTGGAAAAATTCCGGGCCTTCAATCACTCGGCAGGAATCACGGGCGCTTTGTTTTATCATGACGGCTATTTCCTGCAAGTGATCGAGGGCGAGGAAGCGGCGATTCGGAGGCTTTACGCGAAGATTCAAAAAGATCAGCTCCACCGCACCGTAACCACCTTGTTTGAAGAGCCGATTCGAGAACGTGAGTTTTCAAAGTGGTCCATGGCGTTCCGCAATCTGGATTTGGATGCGAGTGGGGCTCCTGAGGGCTTTGAGGAAATTTTCAACATGGAGCTGAGCCAAATTGAATTGAAGCGATACCCCTCAAAGGTTCGGGCGTTTCTTGCAGAGATGTGTGGGCTGTAACGTTGTGGCAGATTCCTTTGCGGCAGATGTTAGAGTGAGAGATTGGGGGGCACTATCCTCCGAGGATTTTCGGTTCTGGAGCGATTTCAAGGCGCTGGCCGCTCTTCTGGGCAAGGCCTGAGGTGAGGCCGATGTAATCGGTCCGGCGTGGTGCGATGATCACGATTCCTTTGTCCGTGATGATGTACTCGCGGATGTCTTTGCTGTGGTTGCCACCCCGCATCTTGATCACAATGAGGACCTTGCGGAGTTGGCCGTCGATCTCGACATACCGCAAGCGAATGATGTCGTCGGTTAGAAATGAAATCGCATAGTGGCTCAATTGGAGCGACCCGAAGGTGTCTTCGACTTCGACGGTGCTCAGGATCGTGACGCCCGCTCCGGTGAGTGCTCCGATCATCCGATAGAGTGACTCGCGGAAATCGGCTCGGAAACTGGGAGCCAAGGCCATCTCAAATCCGACGAGAGAGTCGATGACGAGGCGTTTGGCCCCAATTTTCTGGATGGCCTCGAGGATCGCTTGCATCGTCTCGTCGACCGAGAGATCGAGGGGGCGGAGGTAGAGGATCTCCAGTTTTTCTTGATCCTGTGGCAGGTCAAAATTGAGGCCGAAGCTTTGAGCGCGATCCGAGTAACCTTGGGGGCGTTCTTCAAAGATCGCCATGATTCCTGGTTCACCATTGCGGATGCCCGCGGCGATGAATTGGGTTGCTAAGGCCGATTTGCCGGAACCCGATGGGCCGGTCACGAGTAAGCTGTCTCCTTCAAAAATCCCACCATCGAGCATCGTATCTAACTCCGGGATGCCGAGTGAGATTCGGCGGCGTGGGTGTTTCCCGGCAACCACGGTCGATTTTTTCTCGCCGAGGCCGAGGGTGCGTGAAAATGCTTCAAGGCCAAAGTCGGTGATGCGGATGGTGTGTAGGCCAGGAACCGACTTCTGGCCACGAATCTTGATGACTTGAAGTTTGCGGACCACCGAGTTCCGTTCGGTTTCTTGAGAAAGCCAGAAGATTCCGTCGGCGACCGTGAACAGGGCATTGTCACGAAACTCGGTGATGTCATATTCGCCGACCAGAAAAGTCGTGGCCTGCCAACCTGTTAGAAATTGGCTGAGTTGCTGAACAAAAAGCTGCATTTCTTTCTCGCTAGCATTGCCGGATTGGGTACGAACCACCGAGCGGAACGAGTCCACCACGACAATCGATGGGTCAGCGGCCTTGACCTGCTTTGAGATTTCATCGATGACGGCGGGCATTCCTTGTTTGATTAGAAAATCTGATAGATTGATGAAACGGACCGATTTCCCGATCTTCTGAATGTCAAAAAACCCGAACTGCTGTTGGTAGCGGATCATTTTGATCGAAGGCTCACCCAGCACGGTGAAATAGAGCGCTGGCTTTTCCTCCGTTCCGTTGGCGAATGCGACTTGGTGAGCCATGGTGGTCTTGCCACAGCCTGGGGTGCCTGCGATCACATTGAACGAGTACTCGGGAATGCCCCCTCCAAAGATTTCATCAAGGCCACGAACGCCCGATGATATTTTCCGGATATGCGGTCGGTAATCCTCTGGGGGGAGAGGGTTTTTTGCAGACGTTGGTCCGGTTGGATGTGTTGGTTTCATGGTGTTTTACCTTGGTTTATGCTCATCGTTTTGTCCGCAAGCTCCGGCCAGACGTCCCTGAGTAGCCTTAGAGTCATCCCTTCGCCAATGATGTCATTGAGCAGCCGTAGCAGGTGGGTGAGGAGTGCCAACTTGCCTGCTGAAAAATCCTCAGGGGTGATGTTAAGATCGATTTCGCTCATTTCATCGAGCAGTCCATCGTTGTTGATGTTGGCTTTCGATAGCCATGGGAACTCCTTGCTGGCCAGCACCAGCGCCCGCTCGAGCAGTTGTTGGTACCCGTAGCTTCCCATCATCGTG
Source organism: Akkermansiaceae bacterium (assembly GCA_026461385.1). Lineage (GTDB taxonomy): Bacteria > Verrucomicrobiota > Verrucomicrobiia > Verrucomicrobiales > Akkermansiaceae > Luteolibacter. The sequence goes on along the minus strand of JAPJNB010000197.1, from coordinate 14,836 downwards.
ATGAAATGCGGGCTGATTTTTTCGAAGATGAAAAAGGCGGAAGATGGCTGGTCATTAGGGGCAATGATCGCCTTCTCGAACGCGAGAATTCGCTCGGCAAGGTGACGTACATCGGTAGTCGCCAGGTTCATTGGGGGAGGGGATAGAGGGCGGTGAGAAAACAAGTAGCATCACACATACCGCCATTCGTGGCCCCATGCAATTAAATTCGGAATTCGGAGCGCATTGAGCCAAGTCGAATGATACCTGAATGCAGACGATTTCCGGAATCATGAGCTAAAAGAGCAACGTTGAATTTTTAGAGAGTTGCCGAGCATTCCAGAGGTCGGTGAACTTCCCGGCCCCGGAAGCTGGAACTCCGCAGAATTCTAACGAGCGCTTTCTGTGGGTAGAAGGACGATTCTTGCTGACCACGATTGATCTGGATCCGTAGGTTGTCGCCCGCGTCGTCGCAGCATTGATTCGGCAGGGAAAAAGGGTATACCAATTTGGGTTGGAAGTGGACCTCGCGACATTGAGACGATCAACGTCTGAGTGCAACTGTGTGAACAGGCATTCATCCAAAGCGCTGCGGGGATTTTGGGAAAAATCCATGATGCGCTGCTCGCGCGGTCGCCGGTATTTCGCGGCGCCAAATCAAGCCAAGATTCCGCGCACGATTTCGGTGCCGGGCTTGGTGATGTTGGTGAGGCGCTGCGGTGCGCCTTGCGAGTCGTAGGTCAGCTTTTCGTGGTCGAAACCCATGAGGTGAAGCATCGTTGCGTGGAGGTCGTGTACCGAAACCTTATCCTTGATCGCTTCATATCCGATCGGATCGGTTTCGCCATAAGAGATGCCGGGCTTCACGCCGCCGCCGGCCATCCAGATCGTGAATCCTCCGGGATTGTGATCGCGTCCGACCAGGGGGTTATCGTTGCCGCCGCGGTTTTCCAGCATCGGGGTCCGGCCGAATTCACCGCCCCAAACGACCAAGGTATCCTCTAACATGCCTCGCTGTTTGAGGTCTTTTAAAAGCGCCGTCATCGGCTGGTCCACTTCTTTGCACCGGTCTTTGAATCCGCTGTTCAGGGCTTCCCCATCAGCCACACCATGTGAGTCCCAACCCCAGTGGAAAAGTTGGATGTAGCGCACGCCCCGTTCGGCGAGGCGGCGGGCTAACAAGCAATTGTTGGCAAACGATTCTTTGCCGGGTTGTGTGCCATAGCTTTGATGGGTGGCTTCAGATTCCTGTTTCAAATCGAAGGCATCGGTCGCGTGCATTTGCATGCGATAGGCCATCTCGTATTGAGCGATCCGGGTGACTGTTTCCAGATCACCCACCTCTTCGAAGATCTTTTGATCGAGCCGATCGAGCGTGTCGAGAGAACGGCGGCGGATGTCGCGGGAGATGCCTGCCGGATCGCCGAGATACAGGACCGGCTCGCCTTGTGAACGGCATTGCACGCCTTGATAAACGGATGGCAAATAGCCGGCACCCCAGACGGATTTTCCCGCGTCCGGGTTTTTCCCGCCCGATGTTAGGACGATGAAGCCGGGTAGGTTTTGGTTCTCCGAACCGAGCCCGTAAGTCGCCCATGCGCCAATCGACGGTGCGCCGAGATTCTGAGTGCCGGTGTGGACAAGCAGCTGGGCGGGTCCGTGATTGAACTGGTCCGTGTACATGGATTTCACGAAACAAACATCATCCACGACGGTCGAGAAGTGTGGCAAGCGGTCGGAAAGCCAAGCGCCGGATTGACCGTATTGCTTAAACTCGTATTGGGGACCGAGCATTTTTGGAACACCTTGGATGAAAGCAAACTGTTTGCCCTCAAGAAATTCTTTGGGACATTGCTTTCCATTCAGTTTGAGCAATTCGGGTTTGTAATCGAACAGCTCGTGCTGCGATGGCGCTCCCGCCATGTGAAGGTAAATGACGCGTTTTGCCTTGGCTGGAAACTGCGGCATGTCCGGCAGCAACGGGTTGGTCGAGTCCTTTTGGGATCTGCTAGATGATCCCCAGGTGCTGCCGGTGCTGCCCGCAAGCCACATAGCGCCGAGGCCAGTCGAGCATTTTGACAGGAAATGCCGACGGGTGAGGTGTTGAAGCTGTTGATGTTGAAGCTGGGCGAAATGGTCTGGTTTCATTTGAGACGTCGGTCTAACGGGTGAGGGCGGAGTCCAGGTTGAGAATGGTGTTGGCGGTTACCACGAGGGCTGCGGCAGCGGGCCGATCGGCAAGTTTCAGCGAAAGTGCTGGATCCTTTCCGTAAGATTGGGTCGTGTCGGCTGTGAGAGAAACGAGCTCATCGATCATTGCCGGAGTGGCTGTCTGCTGAGTTGCGAGAGCGACTCCGAAGGCAAGTTGAGCACGGAGATCGGGAGCGTGGGCGGCCATCCGTTTCGCGAATCCTTGGGCTGCTTCGATGTGTGCGGGATCATTGAGAGTCACCAGCGCTTGCAGCGGTGTGTTGCTAACAATCCTGCGCGCACTGCATAGATCGCGGCTCGGCGCATCGAATGTTAGGAATCCGGGGAAGCCGCTGGTGCGCTTGGAATAGGTATAAATTCCACGGCGATAGCGATTTTCCCCTTTGGATTCCTCCCAGTTTTTGCCGTTGTAAACGGAGCTCCAGATTCCATTGGGTTGAGGCGGGAAAACGGGTGGACCGGACATCTTGGGTGATAGCAGTCCAGCGACAGCAAGCGCCTGATCCCGAATCATCTCCGCAGAGAGCCGGTTGTGCGGACCACGGGCGAGCAGGCGGTTGTTAGGATCGCGCTCGACGAGGGATTTTGCCGCGCGGGATGTTTGCCGATAGGTCGATGAGAGAACCATTTCGCGCAGCATAGATTTGATCGACCACTTGAAATTGTTTTCAAATCGGAGTGCAAGGTGATCGAGGAGTTCGGGGTGGCTTGGTGGCGTGCCGGAGGTTCCAAAGTCCTCAGCGGTTGCGACGATGCCGGTGCCTAAGAGTTCGCCCCAGAGCCGATTCACCATGACGCGTGCGGTGAGGGGGTTTTCGGGGGACGCGATCCAACGTGCCATATCGAGGCGGGACATGCCGGCTTTTGAGTGGCTGTTTGCCAGTAAAGCGGGGACGCCCGTTGAAACGATATTTTCTTTTGAAAGGCGGTTTCCGCGGGCGAAGACACGTGTTTCCCGGCCGGGGCCCTCGACCATCACCGGGACCATGGTTCCTTTGATGGCATTGAATTTCGCGGAGATTTCATTGCGAGTTTTGCTTGTTTCCAAGCGGCTTGGATCATGCACAAGGCTGGTCCAGTCAGGGCGGGCGGAGGTTTCCAAGGTGAATCGCCGGATCGTCGTGGACTGGTTTCCCGAAGTCCGATATTGATGAACCATCACGACTTCCAGGCGGTCTCCTTCGGCGGGCGTCACCGCTGCGGCCGGGACGAACACATACCAACGCGGGCCTTCGAGTTTTGGATAAGCGCCAACGGCTCCATTCGGGTTTGGTTCGTAGAAACCGCCGAGGTGGTCGGCAAAAACTTCCTGCATCGGCACGGGTGTGGATTTGCCGTTTGGCTCGATCAGGTTGACCTGGAACTTGCTGGCAATCGAGCCGCGCTCTGGAAGTTTTTTCGGGTTCTCGTTTTCCGGGAAGATGTTGAGCCGAAGAGCCGTGAAGGATGGCGCGGGACCGGATACTTTATGGGTGTTTCCGACGGGGGTTGTCCCCTCGCTGCGGATGGTGCCGTCTGGTGCGATCGCAAGTTTTCCGTGAGACGGTGCAAACGCATCGGGCGTGAATTTCTTCCAATCCGTCGTCGATTTTGCCAATGGAGCCCCTGCGGCATTGAGCTGCTCGCGAAGGATCCGGAGCTGAATTTCCAAGGCCGATGCTTCGGACGTTTGGGCAGGATCAGCGGCGACCTTCATGCGAGGAAAATCGTCATTGAGATCGTAGTCTGCGGTGTTGTTAAAGAAGGCGAGAAACTGATAAAATTCTTCGTGTCTGATGGGGTCGTACGGATGGGAGTGGCATTGCACGCAGCCGAAAGTGGTGGCCTGCCAAGTGGTCCACGTGGTGTTGGAGCGATCGATGACGGCGGCCAGTCGGTATTCCTCGTCGTCGGTTCCGTCTTCGGTGTTGTTCTGGGTATTGCGATGAAATGCGGTTGCGAGGCGCTGGTCCGCAGTGGCGTTTGGAAGGAGGTCACCGGCGAGTTGTTCGATCGTAAATTGATCGTATGGCATATCTGCATTGAAGGCGCGGATGACCCAATCACGGAATGGCCAAATGTCGCGAGCCGGGTCTTTTTCGAATCCGTAGGTATCCGAATACCGGGCGAGATCGAGCCAGACGGCCGCCCACCTTTCCCCGAAATGCGGAGATGCGAGTAGCCTGTCAACGACTGCGGTGCGGGCGGTGGGAGCGTCTTTTTCCAAGGCTTCTTGAAACCCGGCGAGCTCCTCTGGAGACGGTGGAAGACCTGTCAGATCGAAGGTGACGCGGCGGAGCCACTCTGCTGGGGCGGCTTCCCTGGCTGGCTTGAGTTTTTCTTGATCGAGGCGTTGGAGGACGAATCGATCCAGTGGAGAAGATGGCCATTTCTCGTCTGACAAGGCAGTGACCGCCGATTCTTTCGGGGCGACGAATGCCCAGTGGGCTTGCCATGGTGCGCCTTCGGAGATCCAACGTTCGATGAGGGCAATTTCGGTCTGGGGGAGGGGCGGGCCGTGTTTGGGTTTTGGCATCACCTCGTCGGGGTCGGTGCTGCGGAGGCGGTGCATCACCTCGGATTCGGCAGGTTTTCCGGGGACGATGGGGATTTTTCCTGATTTGCCTGGAGCGACGGCCTTCTCCCGATAGATGAATGAGATTTGCCCTGCCTCTTTGACTCCGCCGTGGCAGCTGGTGCAGTGCTTGGTGAGGATCGGGCGGATTTCGTGATTGAAATCAACAGGCTCCGCGCCGCGAGCGAACGAGGTGAGGAGGATCGGGATGATGGGGGAGAACAAGCCGAAGCATTTCATAGGCGATGGTACGACTGAGTTCTTCTCGATTTGTCAACGGTCTTTCAGGCATTCAACATTTGCATCGGCCATGAGAATTTTTTCATCGATGTGCTCCTCGCCACGAGCCCTGTGATCGAGGTGGCTGGTTTCTGTCGATCCAGCAATCTGCGCATCAATCTGCCGTAGCGTCGGTCGCGTGTTGGGTAGATTCTCGCGCTGGCCCGCAATGCCCATCCTGTGCCATCAACCTCACCTTTCTCACCCATTCTCAACGATGAAGTTTCCAGCCAATCTGCCTGCCTAGGTGAATTCAACGCCATTTCTAGTCTTGCATCTTGAGCTAAAAATCCAGATTCTCCGCAACTCAGACCATGCAGCTCCTCGAATTTGAAAAACCAGCCGCAGAACTGGAACGCGAACTTGAAAAGCTTCGCTCGAAGTCCGCATCGCAAGACATCGATATGTCGGCAGAAATTTCCATGATGGAGAAGAAGCTGGCGGAGACGCGGGCAGAGATTTATCGGAACCTGACGCCATGGCAGCGTGTTCAGATCGCTCGTCACACGAATCGGCCGTTCATGCTCGATTATGTTTCTCTGGCGTTCACGGATTTTTGTGAGCTCCATGGCGACCGGCATATCGGGGATGATGCCTCGATGCCCGGCGGTTTTGCGCGGCTTGGTCCGCACCGGGTGGTGGTGGTGGGCCACCAGAAGGGCCGGGACACCAAGGAAAATCTCAAGCGAAACTTCGGTAGCGCGCATCCCGAAGGATACCGTAAGGCGATGCGGTTGATGAAGACCGCCGAGAAATTTGGCCTGCCGATCATCACCTTGATCGATACGCCGGGTGCCTTTCCGGGGATCGGTGCGGAGGAGCGAAACATCGCTGAGGCGATCGGTTACAACCTCCGTGAAATGATGTTGCTCAAGGTGCCGGTCATCGCGGTCATTTTGGGTGAGGGTGGCTCGGGTGGGGCGCTCGGGATCGGTGTGGCCGATCGCGTCATCATGATGGAAAATGCTTATTACTCGGTCATCAGTCCGGAAGGTTGTGCGGCGATCCTTTGGAAGCATCGCAAACACGCGCCTGAGGCTGCTGATGCGATGAAATTGGTCGCGCCAGATCTCCTGAAGCTGGGGCTCATTGATGATGTTGTTCCTGAGCCGACGGGTGGGGCTCATCATGATCATCAGGTCACTGCGGATTCATTCCGCGAGAAGATTCTCGGTCAACTCGATCAGTTGCTCGCGTTGAGCACGGAGCAGTTACTCGACCAACGCTACGCCAAATTCCGTGAATTTGGCGATTGGCAGGGGAAAGCTGAGGGCGCGAGCGCGGAAGGCTGATTTGTTCGGAACACTCAAGAGGAATTCATTTTAAACCTATAGAAAATCATGGCAAAGAAAGTTGGAATTATCGGTGCGGGCGGCATGTTAAAATATCATGTCGAGGGGTTTCGTATTGCGGGTGCGGAGGTGGTCGCCATCGCCGATGTGGTGCCGGGTGCGGCGTCCAAGGCGGCAGCTCAATGGGGCATCGGCAAGGCCTTTGAATCGGTGGATGCCATGATCGCCGAGTGCACGGAGTTGGATGCGGTGAGCATCATTGTTCCTAATAAATTTCATGCGCCGCTCGCGATCCGATGCCTTGATGCGGGGCTGCATGTTTTTTGTGAAAAACCACCGGCGCTCAACGCGGCTGAGGTCCAGCAGATGATGGACGCGGTGCAGCGGGCCGATCGCAAATTGGTTTTCAATTTCAACAACCGGGCACGACCCGACTCGCAAGCGATCAAGGCCTACATCGACCGCGGCGTCGTTGGGACGATCAACTCGGCGCAGGCGAAATGGATTCGTCGCACGGGCATTCCAGGTTTTGGCGGATGGTTCACGACGAAGGCGCTTTCGGGCGGTGGTCCGGTGGTGGACCTGCTTCACATGATCGACCTTGCGTTGTATTTCATGGGGTATCCGGAACCGGCGCATGTGTTGGCGACGACCTTCAACACGTTCAGCACCGATCCGGGTTTCAAGGGACCATGGGGGATTCCAGATCAAGCGGGTGGGACCAACGATGTGGAAGCTGCGGCCCATGGCTTCGTGACGTTCAAGACCGGACAGGTGCTGACCATCCAAGTTTCATGGGCTGAGATGGTGAAGTGCGAGGAGGTCTCGGTGGTCTTCCAAGGCACTGCGGCTGGAGGGAAGGTCGAGCGGTTGTTCCGCAGCGATGGAATGGATCAAGCGGCTGTCGATGCTTGTGAATTGTATGTCCAAGAAAATGGCGTGAGCGTGAATCGTCAGATTTTGGCTCCTGCTTGCGAGGATATGGGTCGTAGCCAATCCGCTCAGAACTTCATCGCCGCCATCGAAGGAATCGCCGAGCCGCTCAACACACCAGACCAAGCGCTGCGTCTGATGGCAATTATCGATGCGATCTATCAGTCGGCTTCGACCGGAAAACCTGTTTCATTTTAAACCAATAAAAATTCAATAATCTAATACAATTCATGATGAGTCGTAAACTTCGTATGGGCATGGTGGGCGGTGGTCGTGGCGCATTCATTGGCGCAGTGCACCGGATGGCAGCAAATCTTGATGGGAAGATCGAGTTGGTTGCTGGATGTTTTTCGTCGAACCCTGAGAAGTCGAAGCGGTCTGGGGAGGACCTTTTCCTTGATCCATCACGCGTCTACGCATCGTATGCCGAGATGGCCGCGTGCGAGGGTGCGTTGCCCTTGGGCGAGCGCATGGATTTTGTGAGCATCGTGACGAGAAATGACCTGCATTTCCCTGTGGCGAAGGCATTCTTGGAAGCGGGCATTCACGTCATTTGTGAAAAGCCGCTGGCATTCTCGCTTGAGGAAGCGAAGGAATTGAAAAAATTGGTGGATGCCTCGGGCTTGGTTTTTGCGCTCACGCACAATTACACGGGTTATCCGATGGTGAAAGAGGCGCGTGCGATGGTGAAGGGTGGCACGTTGGGCCGCATTCTGAAAATTGTGGTCGAGTATCCGCAGGGCTATGCGATTGGTGGACTCAAGCAGCAAGCGGATGGGGCCATTTCTAACTGGCGTGCTGACCCAAGTGTGGCCGGAGTTTCTAACTGCATCGGCGACATTGGCTCGCATGCCGAAAACCTTGCCCGCTACATCACGGGACTCGAGCTTGAAGAGGTCGCTGCCGATCTGAACACCTTCATCCCGAACGGTAAGTTGGACGATGACGGTAGCATGTTGGTCCGCTACGAAGGCGGCGCGCGTGGAGTGCTTTTCGCCTCACAAATTTCTGCGGGGGAAGAAAATAACCTCAACATCCGTGTGTATGGAACCGAGGCCTCGCTGGAGTGGCATCAAGAGCACCCGAACGAATTGATCGTGAAATTTGCCGAGGCACCCCGCCAGATTTGGCGTCGCGGCAACAGCTACAACGGGCCTGAAGCATCGAAATACACCCGCTTGCCCTTCGGTCACCCGGAGGCCTTCCTCGAAGCCTTTGCCAATGTCTACTTGGGTGCCGCCGAGGCGATCCGTGATCATCTCGCGGGAACCTATCCGCGTGCTGAGGGCTACGATTTCCCGACCGTGGACGACGGCGTCGAAGGCATGGCATTCATCGAGGCGGCGGTTGCATCATCCAAAGCAAATGCTGCTTGGACTCCGGTGCGCGCATCAGTCTAATTGAAAATCTGCGAGAGGTGCGGGTGCGTGTGTTAGAATCTGCGCGCCGGCACTTGGATTTTCTCAGCGGGTGAGCGCCTCTACGATGTGGCGCACGTTTTGGCGCATCATTTGTTGGTAGTTCGTTCCGCCGGTTCCGTCGGCAATCAAAGGTTCTCCGAGTGCAATTCCGGTGTCGGTGGTGAGGGTTTTGAGGATCTTGGGATTGGATTCTTTTTCGGGGAAAATGGCCGCGACGTGGTTATTTTTGAGATCGATGATCAAGGTTGCGAGTTCCTGAGGGTTTGGCATTTGTTCGCGGTTCATCCCTTGGACGGGATGCGGGGTGAAACCGAAATCGTTGCAGAGATAGTTGAATGCTGCGTGGGTGGTGGCGAGGTGTCTCTTGTCTCGCGGCACTTTCGAGAGCTCGCGTCTTGCCCAGCGCTCGAGTTCGTCGAGTTCCTGGCGGTAGGCGCTGGCGCGTTGCTGGAAGGCTGCCGTGTTTTTGGGTGAGGCGGCGGCAAGGGCGTCTGCGACGATTCCGGTTGCTCGGCGGAATCGGTCGATCGAGTGCCACCAATGGGGGTCGAGGTTGTGATGGTGCTCGCTCGAGTCGGCATCGTCGTGGTCGCATGCGCCTTCGATTGCTGGAAGCGTGGCGCCGACTTCGATGAGCGTGGCGTCGGTGGCGATGATTGCCTTGAGTTTTGGCAAGTAGCTCTCGAGTCCCATGCCCGCGACCAGATAGACCGATGCGCCTTGGGCGCGTTGCAAGTCGGAGGGCTTGGGTTCGAAGTGATGCGGGTCGCCATTTGGGCCGATGAGGTCCACGACTTCCACGAGGTCGCCGCCGACTTGTTTTGCAAGATCGCCGAGGAGCGGGTGGAGGACAGCGACCTTGAATTCTGCGCTCAAGGTTGGAAGGATTCCGAGGAGCGTGATGGCGAGTAAGTGGGAAATCATGGAAGGAACGTGCCAGTTGGCAAAGGGAGTTAGCCGATTGAGACTCGCTGAGGGCGAGTGGCGGTTTCTTGAGATCATCAAGGCCTGTGCGGGAAGCGAGGCGCGAGACTTACTTGAAGATTGCGAGGATGGGTCGGTGATCCGAGGCCTTGTTCCACTCGGTGTCATCGATGATCCGTGAAGCGGGGAAATCCACATCCATTTTCATCTTCTGACTTACCATGATGAAATCGATGCGAGAGTAGATGTCTTGCGCCGCCCAGTAGTGAGTCCATGCCATTTGGCGAGAGTCCTTCATGGGGATCGCGGTGAGATAGTTCGGGCTGCTGTATTTGCCGACGAGCAGTTTGATCGCGGGTGTGCCGCGGGTGTCGTTGCAGTCCCCATAGACGATGATCCGTTCGTTGGGATTGGCTTTTAGGAGGTTTTCGATGTGGTTGCGCACGAGGCGTGCCTCATTGAGGCGGATGGTCTCTTGGTCACCTTGTTCGCTGTCACGTTTGGATTTGAGGTGCAGACCGATGAAGTGGTAGGGCTTCCCGTGAGCTTCGATGGTGGCATCGAGGATGCCGCGATTGATTTGAAAGGTTTTGCCGGCGAGTTGGTACTCGAGGATCGCTGAATTGGACGTCGAGGTGATTGGGAATCGTGAAAGGATCCCAAGGTGGCGGACCGGGTCGGAGCCACCGGTGTAATAAGAGTTTGGCAAGTCGAGGCCGGCGGCCTTGAGGCGTTGCTGAACATCGGCGAGATCCGAAGCTAGGCCAATTTCACACAGACCGAGAATGTCCGGTTTTTGGCGCGCGAGGATTTCGGTCACCGCTTGTTTTTCGGGATCTGGCTTGGGTGCGCCCTTGAGAGATTTGCCATCCACGAAGCGGTCCATCGTGAGCCAGTTCTCGACGTTGTAGCTGATGAAGCGGACGGCCTCGGTGGATGCGGGTGCGGTGCCCTCGGTGGCGGGTTTCGCCGTGGCCTCGGGCGTTAGCACCTCGGCGGGTGGGGCGGCTTGAGCGGCCTGCTTTTCCCAAGTGGGCGTGGCGGCGTGAAGCTCGGATGCCGTGCCAGAGAATAGGGCAAGCGATGCTAGAGATGCCCCTGCGATGCCGAGTGTCCGCTTGGGCAGGCTTGCGAGAAATGGATGAAATCCCATTCGCCTAGGACTCATGTGGTTCTTTACCTGGGACTTCCTTGACTCGGGTTTCTGCCTCGGTGCGGGTGATTTCACGCTCAAAATCGTCCCGTGCTTTTTTGAATTCCCCCATGCTTTTACCGACACCGCGAGCGAGCTCGGGAAGCTTCTTGGCTCCGAAGAGCAACAAGATTACGATAAAAATCATCATCATCTCTGGCATTCCAATAGGTCCCATAATTTTCGTGTTGTTGGTATTTGGAGCGTAATCTTGTTCGACGCACTTGCAATTCATTTACTTGGGAAAAAAGCACCATCTTCCAACGGCTTGATTTTTCCACCTCAGTGGCAAACGGGGCAGGTGTTGAGTGAGGTGAAAAAGTCGTGACCCTTGTTGTCCACGAGGATGAACGCAGGGAAATTTTCCACCGTGATTTTCCAGACGGCCTCCATGCCCAGCTCTGGGAATGCGATGACCTCCTGCGACCGGATGTGGTCTTGAGCGAGGAGCGCCGCGGGTCCGCCAGCCGATCCGAGGTAGAAGCCGCCGTGTTTTTGGCAGGCGTCGGTCACTTGTTTCGAGCGATTGCCTTTGGCAAGCATCACCATGGAGCCGCCGTGCGCTTGGAAGAGATCGACGTAGCCATCCATGCGTCCAGCCGTGGTTGGGCCGAATGAGCCGGATGCCATGCCAGCGGGCGTCTTTGCTGGACCGGCATAGTAAACGGGGAAATTTTTGAAATAATCGGGAAGTTCGCCGGTGTCATCGAGGATTTCTTTGAGTTTGGCGTGAGCGATGTCGCGGGCGACGATGATCGTCCCGGTGAGGGAGAGCGCCGTGGTGACGGGGTATTTCGCGAGGGTTTTGAGGGTTTCCTCCATGCCGAGGTCTAGATTGATTGGGACCCCCTTGAACTTCCAGTCGCGGAATTTTTCGGGAATGAAGCGGCCGGGATTTTTTTCGAGTTTCTCGATGAAGATCCCGTCGCGGGTGATTTTGGCTTTGGCTTGGCGATCCGCCGAACACGAGACGCCGATGCCGACGGGGCAAGATGCACCGTGGCGCGGCAAACGAATGACTCGGACGTCGAGCGCAAAGTACTTGCCGCCGAACTGCGCGCCGATGCCGACCTCGCGGGCGAGAGCGAGCAGTTCTTTTTCGAGTTCGGTGTCGCGGAATGCCTGTCCGTGCTCGTTGCCCGAGGTCGGGAGGGCATCGTAGTAGCGGGTCGAGGCGAGCTTCACCGTCTTGAGACAGTTTTCTGCGGAGGTGCCACCGATCACAAATGCGAGGTGGTAGGGTGGGCAGGCGGCGGTGCCGAGCGAGGCCATTTTTTCCACGCAGAACTCCTTGAGGCGCTTCGGGTTGAGGAGTGCCTTGGTTTCCTGATAGAGAAACGTTTTGTTTGCCGACCCCCCGCCTTTGCTGACGAAGAGAAACTGGTAGGCATCGCCCGAGGTGGCGTAGAGGTCGATCTGCGCAGGAAGATTGGTCTTGGTGTTGACCTCATCGTACATCGCGAGTGGTGCGGTTTGCGAGTAGCGTAGGTTCTCGCGCGTGTAGGTTTGGTAGATTCCTTTGGATAGAAATTCCGCATCATCGCAGCCGGTCCAGACGGTTTGGCCTTTTTTCCCGATGATCGTGGCGGTGCCGGTGTCCTGGCAAAATGGCAGAATCCCGTGCGCTGCGATTTCTGCATTTTTCAGCAGCATGAGCGCGACCATGCGGTCGTTTTCCGAGGCCTCGGGGTCATCGAGAATCGCCGCAACTTGCTCCAAATGCGAGGCGCGGAGGGTGAAATTGATGCTCTTGATCGTCTCGGCGGCCAACAAGGTCAGCGCCTCGGGTTCGATTTTTAAGATCGGCTTGCCCTCGAATTCAGACAGCGAAATGTGGTCGGTGCTGATGCACTCGTACTCGGTGGTGTCGGGACCGAGCGGGAAGGGGTCTTGATAGAAAAATGGTTTGTCGGACATGGCGTGCGACCGTTTCTATGCAGGCCAGGCTGGGGGTGCAAACCGTTTCCTGAAATTAGCAATTTCGGGGTTTTGCCCAGATTTTACCGCCGATGCGGGCTTTCAAGGCTTGCGAAACGGGCTTTGAACGGCTAAACGCCTTCCGCATGGATAAGAAACCAGTTGTACTGATCATTCGCGATGGGTGGGGTGTGAATCCCGGTGGTGAGGAAACCGCGATGAAGGACGGAAATGCGACTTTATTGGCGAAGACTCCTTTCCATGAGGTGATGTTTGCGAAATATCCAAAGGGTTTCATCAGCGCCTCTGGACTCGATGTCGGCTTGCCGCCGGGCCAAATGGGCAACTCGGAGGTCGGTCATCTCAATCTTGGCGCGGGCCGGATCGTCTATCAAGACCTCACGCGGATCAACAAGGCGATCGATGAAGGGACTCTCGCTACCAACTCCGTGTTTGCGAGAGCACTCGAAAAAGCCAAGTCAGGGCGCCTGCATTTTATTGGGCTTGTCTCTGATGGCGGCGTCCACAGCCACCAGGATCAACTCGTCGCCATGGTCAACCTCGCGAAACAAGCGGGTGTAAGTGACATTTTCATTCACGCCATCACCGACGGTCGTGACACTTCGCCGACCGGTGGTGAAGCTTATCTCACCAAGGTGGAAGATGAGGCGGCGAAGTCGGGTGCTCGCATCGCAACGGTGGTCGGGCGCTACTTTGCGATGGATCGCGACAAGCGCTGGGATCGGGTAAAACTCGCGTGGGATGCGATCGTGCTTGGCAAGGGCGAGAAGCGCGACGTTCTCGCCAGTGAGGCGGTCGCCGACTACTACCGCTTGGATAAAACCGACGAATTCATGCCGCCGATGATTTTCACGGAGGCCGACACGCAGCGCGTGAGAGATGGTGATGTGGTCTTGTTTTTCAACTTCCGGTCGGATCGAGCCCGGGAACTCTCCGAGGTGTTTCTCGATGCAAACTTCGATGGCTTTGATCGAGTGGTGACGCCGAAGGTTCACTTTGTGACGCTGACTCAGTACGACGAGAAGTTCGACTGTGAGGCGATTTTCCCGCCCCAGACCTTGGAGAATGTCCTTGGCAAGGTCGTGGCCAATGCCGGGTTGACCCAGATGCGAATTGCGGAGACCGAGAAATACCCCCACGTGACTTATTTCTTCAACGGGGGCGAGGAAGCCGCCTATGCGGGGGAAGATCGGGTGATCATCCCGTCGCCGAAGGATGTGCCGACCTATGATTTTAAGCCAGAAATGAGCGCCGGCCAAGTGACGGAGACGGTGGTCTCGAAGCTCAAGGACTACGACTTGGTGATTTTAAATTTCGCCAATCCGGACATGGTGGGGCACACGGGAGTCGTGGAGGCTGCCATCAAAGCGGTGGAGGTGATCGATGCCGATGTCCAAGCAGTCGCTGAGGAGACGCTGCGCTTGGGTGGCAAGCTTCTCATCACGGCCGACCATGGAAATTGCGAATACATGCGCAATCCTGACGGCTCGCCGAACACCGCCCACACGACCAATCTCGTGCACTTATTTTATGTCGCGGCGGATGCCTCGGGCTACCAAGTCAGGGACGGCGTTTTGGCTGATGTAGCTCCAACCCTGCTCGAAATGCTCGGACTTCCAAAACCAACGGAAATGACGGGTGTTAGCTTGCTCGAGAAAAAGTGAGCTGAGGCTGAATCCGCAGCGATGCGTCCGAGATCGCGATGCTAAAGCGGAGACGTGGGCGAGTTTGTTGCAGAAATCGTACATTGAATTGCATTTTTTCGCATTTGATCATTGCCAGTGAATGGCTTTTGGGGCCATCTCCGCCCATGCGGATATTTTTAAAGCGCTTCACTCGGGTTAAGTGCCAATTGCTCTGGGGTGTTTTGGCAATCGGTTGGTTTTTCTTCACGACCTCGGTGCACGCCTTCCCACCAGCTCCGTATTACACGCTTTTCGGGATCGTGCGGGACCAAGTCGGCCAGACGATCACCGCCGAAGGTGCCGAGGTGGTTCTGCTCAAGGGCACCAAAGAAATGGCCCGCACGCCGGTCACTTCGAGCCAAATCGACCAAAGCTACGAGCTGAAGATCCGGATCGACCAAGCGCGCTCGGGCACCACGATTTATTCG